>JBPCRG010000069.1:0-3307 GCA_050997095.1 Thermomicrobiales bacterium
TGCGAAGCGTCGCGGCCACGGCGAGGGCTGCATCCGCGAGCGGGTTGACGGCCGATGGGAGGCGCTGGTCTCGCTCCCGAACGGGAAGCGCAAGAGCTTCTTCGGCAAGACGCGCAAGGAGGCGCTGGACAAGCTCCGGGCCGCCCTCCGCGACCTGGACGCCGGGCTCGACATCGCAGCCGGCACGCAGACCGTGGGCGACTTCCTCGACCGCTGGCTTGCCGACGTGGTGGAGCCGAGCGTCCGCCCCAGCACCCACCGCGGGTACGAATCCGTCATCCGCTGCCACCTCAAGCCCGCGTTCGGTCATGTGCGGTTAACGAAGCTGACGCCCCAGCACGTCCAGAATCTGTTGAACGACCAGTCCAAGGCGGGTCTCGCGCCGCGCTCCGTGCAGCTTACCCGCGCGACGCTGCGGCGGGCGCTCTCGTATGCGGTCAAGTGGTCGCTCGTGCCGCGCAACGTGGCCACGCTGGTCGAGCCGCCGCGAACCATACGGACGCAGGTGCATCCGCTCTCGGCGGAGCAGGCGCGCCATCTGATCGAGGCCACCAAGGATCACCGGCCCGGGCCCGTCATCCACTTGGCGATTGCCTCCGGTCTGCGGCAAGGCGAGCTGTTGGGGCTCGGTTGGGATGACGTAGACCTCGCAGGCGGGAGCTTGACCGTGCGGCGGTCGCTGCAACGCATGAACGGCACGCCCCGCCTGGTGGAGCCGAAGACCGGATTATCCCGGCGCACCGTGAACCTACCCGCGTCGGCCGCTGCGATGCTGCGGGCGCATCAGGACCGCGAACGGTTCGAGCGGCAGGCCGCAGGCGACGCATGGGAGCGCGGGCCGGCCCTCGTCGGGCTGGTCTTTACGAACTCGACGGGCGCGCCGCTGCACTGCACGAGCGTCACCCACACGTTTCACGACCTGCTTGAGGGCGCCGGATTGCCGCGTCAGCGGTTCCACGACCTACGTCATTGCTGCGCGTCGCTGATGCTCGCGAGTGGGGAGCATCCCCGGGTGGTGATGGAGACGCTCGGGCACTCCCAAATCAGCCTGACCATGAACACGTATTCGCACGTCATGCCGGCCGCTCAGCGCGACGCCGCCGACCGATTGGACGCGCTGTTGACGGCGACTTCGTAGACTTTTGTGGTCAAAGTTGTGGTCGAAACCGATCGAGGGCCGGGCACGAAATGCCTCCGGCCCTCCATTTATCCCAGAGTTCCGGGCTTTTTTCTAGTGACCCCGGTGGGATTCGAACCCACAACCATCGGATTAAAAGTCCGGTGCTCTGCCGTTGAGCTACAGGGTCGGAGCGGTGCCGAGACGCACGTGCATGGATGGTACCGCCTGCGACACGCGGACACCATGTTCCGCGTCGGGTCTCTGTAGCGAGGTGGAGCGAAACTCGGAGGAAGGGCATCGACCCCCCTGGATCGACGCCCTCATGGTTGATCAATCCCGTTTGGTCGACAACCCGTTCGCCACTATTCTGAACGATCCGCTATCGACCCCTCCGCGCATCTCTCCGAGACCATCCCGCGGACGCCCCAAGCGCAGTCGCGAGCAGGAGGAGCATGCCGGCGAGCCGCGCGATATCCGGTCCGGATCGTGGCCCGATCCCGGACCCGGTGTCCGGAAGGGCCGAAACGTTCACCGACCCTGCGCCGCTGCCTGCGGACCCCGAAGCTGACTGCGCCACGTCAGAGGCGTCGCTCGCCTGCCCGCTTTGATCGGAACCATCGACAGACCCGCTCCCATCCCCGGACCCGATCGGGTCACCCCCCGCATTGCCTCCGTCGCCACTGCCATCCCCGCCTCCGGGCGTCACGCCGCCATCCGCCGGCGCCGTGGAGGTGATGGCCACGTAGGCTCTCTGCCCTGCGACCACGGTGATCGAGCTGGAGACCCCGGAGGTGACGTCGCGGAGCGTGTAATCGCCGGGTCGGAGACTGAACGAGAGGAGACCTTCGGCACTGAAGTCGAACATCGCCGGTGCAACGCCCGGGTCATCCGTCGAAACCGCGATCTGGCCGAGGGAGGGGTTGCAGGAAGGCTCCCCCGCGATCTCACTCCCGGAGACGGTGATCACGTCGGCGGCGGTTCCGACGCACGTCTGGCGCATGACGCTGACGTCTCCGGTCGCCTGCCGCGTGTAGTCGGTGACGACCGCGACCACGATGTCGTCGGCGACCACCGTGAAGGGCTCCGACTCGACCCCGGCATGGCTCAGCGTGTACGTGCCGAACGGCAGATACGCGCGCCAAGCGCCATCGTCGCCGGATACAGCCGTGATCGGCGAGGAAAGGCCGCTGCCGGAGACGATCGTGACCGCGCCCGGCGTGACCGCGCAGGCCGACTCCGACGCGATTGGCGACGTCTGCGGTTCGATGAACCGATAAACCGTCGTCGCCTCTCCCGACGTCGGGCAGGCCCCGGTGACGATCTGGATCCTGCCCACCAGCGGCGCGGAAAGATGGACGAACGTGATCGTAGCATCGGCGTCGACCTTGAAGGAAGCGAAACCGTCTCCGAACGGCAGGAAGCCGACCGGGATCGTCGCGATGTCCTGGGTCGCCGTGAAAAGGCTTCCCACCGGCACGACGATGGCAGCGGAACCCTGGGCATTCGTGACGAGCTTTGCCTGCGGGGCGCCATCGATCGAAGTCGCCACGCTCAACCCGATAGAGGGAACGCAGTTCGCGATCGTCGACGGGTCCGATCCTCCGGGATCGCTGGTGCAGTCGAATGCCCGCACCGAGACGGATGCGTTAGCGATGGGCGGCACTACGGTCTCGGTCGCCGACGACGTTTCGACCGCCGGGCTGGGCGACGCGTCGAGCGTCCCGGCTGACGGCGCGACGTCGATTCCGACCGCCACCGGCGTTCCTTCGGATCCAGATCCTGTCTGGTCGGACCCGGCGCTGGGCACGCTCGCCGCTGCGACGTCGGACGTCACCACCGGTAGATCGACTGGCGCATCGCCGCTCGAACACGTCAGCGCGTCGCCGTCGATCGCCATCGGCCCGGAGTCGGTTTCGAGCGAATACGCGCCGCCTCCGGCGACCGTCTGCACGAGGCCGCTAAGCGTCGCCGAGATCTCCCCCGATCCTCCACCGCCAGCAGACTGGCGGATGCCGCCGTCGGCCCACTCGCCACTCGTCACCGAAAGCACCGCGGAGCAGAAGAGGGACGAGCCGGCGGTGAATGCCTGCGCCGGGGCGTCGCCCGACGACCCGAGCGTGAAGCTGCAGCTCGATTGATCGTTGGCGCCGTCGAATGCACAGGAGGCGGACACATATCCGGCACTCA
>JBPCRG010000108.1:0-2829 GCA_050997095.1 Thermomicrobiales bacterium
CCCTGGCGCTCGCGCTCGCGCTCAACGAGCGCATGCGCGCCGTCGCCTGGTTCCGCGCGGCCTTCTTCTTTCCCGTGATCAGCTCGCTCGCGGTGATGGCGATCGTCTGGAGCTTTCTGCTCGATCCGGACATCGGCCTGCTCTCCTACTGGTTCGCGCGGGTCGGGATCGGCCCGACCGACTGGCTGCAGAGCACGACCTGGGCCCTGCCGGCGGTGATCGGGGTCGGGATCTGGAAGAATCTCGGTTTCACGATGGTCATCCTCCTCGCCGGTCTCCAGGGGATCTCCGAGACGTACTACGAGGCGGCCTCGATCGACGGGGCCGGGCGGTGGGCGCGGTTTCGCGACATCACGCTGCCGGGTCTGCGCCAGACGATGCTCTTCGTCACCGTGATCGGGGTGATCGCCTCGCTCCAGGCCTTCGACCAGGTCTACGTGATGACCCGCGGCGGTCCCCTCTTCACCACGGAGACGCTGGTGACCTACATGTACCACCAGGCGTTCGACCTCTTCCGGATGGGCTACGCGGCCTCGATCGCCTGGGTGCTCTTCGTGATCATCATGGCCGGGTCGGCCGTGCAGCTGCGCCTCTTCCGGTATCAAGATGTCGACTGAGCGGCACGCCCGCGCCGCCACGGGTCCACGTCCCGCCCGCCGCGCCCGCCGCGCCCGAAGCCGCCTGGCTCCGCGGCTCGCGCGGCTGGCGCTCATGCTCGGCCTCACGCTCGCCGCCGTCGCGATGATCCTGCCGTTCCTGTGGATGATCGCGACGTCGCTCAAACCGGAGTCGGACATCTTCCGCTATCCGACCGACCTCCTTCCCCGCCACCCGACCCTCGCCGCCTACCGCGACGTCTGGCGGCGCATCCCCTTCGCCCGCTTCTTCATCAACACGGTCATCTTCGCGGGCGGGGTCACCATCCTCTCGCTCCTGCTCGACTCGCTGACGGCCTTCGCGCTGGCCCGGCTGCGCTTCCGCGGCCGCGAGCTCTGCTTCTGGATCATCCTGGCGACCTTGATGGTCCCGTTCCAGATCACCCTGATTCCGCTCTTCGTCACGGTCTTCCGCCTCCACTGGCTCGACACCTATCAGGGCCTGATCATCCCGCGGGCGACCAACGCCTTCGGCATCTTTCTCCTCCGCCAATTCTTCATCACCCTGCCCAGGGACCTCGACGATGCCGCCCGCCTCGATGGCGCGAGCGACTTCCGCGTCTATTGGCAGATCGTCCTGCCGCTCTCCAAACCTGCTTTGGCCACCCTGGCGATCTTCCACTTCATGTACAACTGGAACGACTTCCTCTGGCCGCTGGTGATCACGTCCTCGACCGAAATGCGGACGCTCCCGGCCGGCCTCACGTTGTTCATGGGCCAATACGTGATCGAGCATGCGATCCTGATGGCTGGTGCGGTCATCAGCCTGGCGCCGCTGGCGCTCGCGTTCTTCCTGGCGCAGCGCTACTTCGTGCGCGGCGTCGTCATGACGGGATTGAAGGAATGACCACCGCACGACCGCGCAGCCCGCTGCTCCAACCGGACGGTTTCGTCTGGGCGGCCGGGATCGAGGACACGATCATCGGCCGTCCGCTCCGCGACGGCGGCGGTGTCCTCGACGAATACGCGCTGACCCAGCACGACCGCTTCTGGCGGGAGGATCTCGACCGGGCCGCCTCGCTCGGGATCGGCGCGCTCCGCTAAGGCATCCCCTGGCATCGGGTCAACCCCGCGCCCGGCCGGTTCGACTGGCGGCTGATGGACGAGGTCCTTGGCCACGCGGTCCGGACCCGCGGGCTCACCCTGATCGCGGATCTCGTCCACTACGGCACGCCGCTGTGGCTGGAGGAGGCCTTCGCCGATCCCGGCTTCCCGCGGGCGATGGCCGCCTACGCCGGCGCGTTCGCCCAGCGCTACGCGCCGCTCGTCCACCACTACACCCCGCTCAACGAGCCCCTGATCACGGCCTCCTTCTGCGGCGAGCGCGGGATCTGGCCGCCCTATCTCGAAGGGAGCGCCGGGTGGCTGCGCGTCGTCTTCGGGATCGTCGCCGGAATCAAGGCGGCGATCCCGGCCATCCGCGCCGCCGATCCGGGCGCCGTGATCGTCCACGTCGAAGCCGCCAAACTGCTTCGGAGCGCCCGGCCGATCGCCGGCCACGCGCTGATTGTCGAGCGGGAACGCGCGTTCCTGGCCACCGATCTGCTCTTCGACCGGGTGGACGACGCCCATCCGCTGGCCGGCTGGCTGCGCGAGTGCGGCGTGTCGGGCGAGGAGCTGCGGCGGCTTCAGCACGGGCCGGCCGCGATCGACGTGATCGGCGTCAACTACTACCCCGATCTCGCCGTGCGCGAGCTGGTGGAGCACGACGGCATCCTGCGTGAAGTGGCCGTCGAGGGCTGGGATGCCGGTTTGACCGAGGTCATCGAAGCCTTCTGGCGACGATACAATCTGCCGGTGTTCGTCAGCGAGACGAGCACCGAGGGCGACGACGCTCGACGCGGGGCATGGCGCCTGGCGTCGACGGCGGCGGTGGCCCGGCTTCGCGCCGACGGCGTCCCCGTGCGCGGCTACACCTGGTGGCCGCTCTTCGACTTCGTCGACTGGTCGTATGCCTCCGGCGGCCGCACGGTCGAGGAGTTCTGGGTGCGGACCGTGCGGCCGGACGGCGCGGAGTCGATCTCGCCCGTCCATCCTCCCGGGAAGCCCGGCGACGACATCGGGGCCTTTCTGCGCCGGATGGGACTCTGGCGCCTCGCCCCCGGTCCGGATGGGACGCTCGACCGGCTCGAGACCGGCGTCGACGGTCTCGCCCGGACCATGAAGGCAAGAA
>JBPCRG010000240.1:0-5468 GCA_050997095.1 Thermomicrobiales bacterium
CTCTCCGGACGCGACGTGGGGCTCCAGGCCATGGGCGCGAAGCGCCGCCTCATATCCGGCAAGGCGGTCCGCGCCCGGCTTCAGGTCGGCGATGCCGCTGATGAAGCCGATCCGACGGTGCCCGGCGTCGATCAGCAGCTCGGTCGCCCGCCAGGCACCCTCGATATTGTCTGCGATCACGGCGTCGGCCCGCGGGTCGTCCACCGGCCGGTCGTAGGCGAGGAGCGGGATGCCCTGGTCGATCGCGGCGGCAATCTCCGATCCGTCGGACCGCACGGGGACGAGCAGGATGCCCTCGACGCGCTCGTCGACGAGCACATCGAGATAGACCCGCTGCTTCTCCGGCTGGTCTTCGGAGTTGCAGAGCAAAACGCGGAATCCCTCGCGGTAGGCTATCTCCTCGAAGATGCGGATCGACTGCGAGAAGTGCGGGTTCTCGATGTCGGGCACGACGACGCCGATCTTGGCCGTCTTCCGGCGGCGGAGATTGCTCGCGACCCGGTTCGGACGGTAGTCCAGCTCCGCCGCCGCCGCGAGGACCCGCTCCCGGTACTCCGTCCCGACCGGAACGGTGCCGGAGAGCACGCGCGAGACGGTCGCCGCGGAGACGCCCGCGCGCTCGGCGACCAGCTTGATCTTCGACAGGGGCCGGCGTCGATCCGCCGCATCGGGCGCGGCGGCTCCGTCAGTGGGTGAGACCGTCAATTCCCCCTCCATGCAACGTCGCGCATGCCCGGCGTCTTCATTCCCGCGGCTTCGACGGTCAAGCCGCGAACGGAAGACCGCCCCCGCCGCGGCCCTCGGTCGCCTACGCGCCGGCCACGCATTCCGAGACCCCGGTCGACGGGGGCACACCGGTCAGGCAATCCGCCGCCCGGCGAACCGCCATGCAGTGAAGAATCATCCGCTTCCCGACCGAAACGCCGATGGTCGGGATGACCGTGATCTCGTCGCCGGGAACCATCTCCTAGGTGATCAGCGCCTTGGCATGGCCGGGCGCGTCGATCATCCGGTCGAAGATGAGTCCGTCGCTCGGGTCGTCGTCGGTGATCACGGCGGCCACGTTGCTGCACCAATCGGATTTCGACGGCCCGAACGTGTCCCCGAAGACCATGAACAGCCCGTCGCCGTAGACGAAGCTGTGCCCGAGTTCGGTCCCGTCCACGCCGTAGCGGGTGGCGGTCGGGTTGGTCGAGTCCGGCCCCGTCAGCGTCTCGACGGCGCGCAGCGGCCCGACCCCCTCGGAGGCGGCGGGAGACGCCGGGCTTGCGTCCAGCGCGGGCGCGCCGCCGAGAATCGTGAGCGCCGCGAGCGACGCCATCGTCCGGATTCAGCGGCTCCCCATCGGTCTGGTCCTTGTCACCCGGTGCGCACCCGCTTCCACGGAAATCGATTCCCAACGTAGCATCGCACCTCCCGTCCGTCAATCGAGTTGCGGCCATTGACGGGTATTCGGATCGGTGCTACGTTGGAATCGATTTCACGGACGGCAGTCGCGAACGCAGTGAAACGGAGCGGCACATGCATGGATCCGATTCCCCAACCTCCGCCAAGGATTCCTCGATCGTGATCCCGCCGTCGCGGCTGTCGCGGCGCCGCGTGATCCAGACCGGCGCGGCGGCGACCGGGGCGCTGGCGATGCCGTACGTCTTCTCCCGCCGCGCGGCGGCGGCGAAGACGCTCTCGTTCTGGCAGTTCTATTCGCCGGGCGGCCAGGTCAAGTCGCAGGACGACTGGTTCCAGACCACGATCAAGGCCTGGAACGACCAGAGCGACGTCAAGATCGAGCTGACGTACGTGCCGAACGCGGACTACGTCTCCGGCTCGAAGCTCCAGACCGCCTTCGCCTCGGGCCAGGGCCCCGACATCTTCCTCGTCAGCCCCGGCGATTTCCTGCGCTACGCCAACGGCGGCGTCCTCACCGACCTGACCCTCTACATGGACCAGGCCGCCCGCGACGACTACTACGAGGGGGTGATCGCCTCGCGGATGGTCGACGGCAAGGTCTACGGCATCCCGATGGAAGTCGAGCCGATGGCCATGTACTACAGCGCCGACGCCTGGGACGCGGCCAAGTTGACCGATGCCGACGTGCCGAAGACCTGGGAGCAGCTCCTGGACGTCGCCAAAAAGCTGACGACCGGCGACCGCTTCGGCGTGCTCTTCGAGACCACCCCCTGCTACTACCAGAACTTCACCTGGTACCCGTTCATGTGGGAGGGCGGCGGCGAGATGGTCAACGCCGACGGCAAGACGAGCGGCATGCGCAGCGACGGCGCGGTGCAGGCGCTCAAGCTCTGGCAGGACGCGGTCACGAAGGGCGTCGCACCCCGGGAGGTGCTCGGCGGCGGCGGGTTCAACGTCGCCGCCAATCTCGCCAGCGGCTACTGCGCGATGCAGAACCTCGGCATCTGGGGCATCTCGGACCTGAAGGCCAACGCGCCGGACTTCAAGTACGGCGTCTTCCCGCTGCCGCTGCCGCCGAACGGCAAGCCGTCCACCGACCTCGGCGGCTGGGCCTTCGTGGCCAACGCCAAGGGCGCGGATCCGGAGTCGGCGGCCAAGTTCTGCGTCTCGGCGCTGGGCTCGACGAGCGCGGACTCGGTCAAGCGCAACGTCGAGTGGTGCACCGTCGCCAAGAGCGACATGCCGCCGCGCAAGGCCGTCCTACGGGACCCGTCCGTGCAGGAGGCGTTCAGCCAAGGTCCGTTCAAGGTCTTCGCCGAGCAGATCCTGCCGACCGGCCGGGCCGAGCCGCGCGTGCCGCCCGAGGTCTACAAGGCGGTCTCGGACGCGATCCAGGCCGCCCAGCTCAAGGGGACCGATCCGAAGCAGGCGGGCGAGACGGCCGCCACCCAGATCGAGGCCTTCCTGGCCACCTACCAGGGCGTGCCCATTCTATGACCGTGCGGCCGGCCGCCGAACCGGTCGACCCGACGGCGAGGCTCCGCCCAAGCGCGGAGCCTCACCGTCCCCGCCTGTCTCGGAAGCACCGGGAGTGGATCGCCGCCTACCTCTTCCTCCTGCCGGACGTGCTCGGCCTCGTCGTCTTCCTGGGCGTGCCGATGGTCCTGGCGCTCAGCCTCGGCTTCTTCGAGGTGGACGGTTTCGGCGCCTACACCTACATCGGCCTCGACAACTACCGGCAGATGGCCAGGGACCCGCTCTTCCGCGACAGCCTGCGGGTCACGGGCACGTACGTCCTCGTTCTGGTGCCGGGGCTCTACGTGACGGGTCTCGGGCTCGCCCTGCTGGTCAAGCAGAAGCTGCCGCTGATCCCGGTCTTCCGCGGCATGCTCTTCCTGCCGGACGTGGTCAGCCTGGTCGTCGTCGTCTTGGTCTGGCAGTTCATGCTGGTCGACCGGATCGGCATGGCCAACAAGCTCCTGGGCCGGTTCGGGCTCCCGCGGCACTCCTGGCTCGGCGATCCCAAATACGCGCTCGGCTCGCTCCTAGTCGTGACGATCTGGTTCCTGATGGGCTACTACATGCTCATCTTCCTGGCTGGCCTGCAGGAGATCCCGCGCGAGTTCTACGAGGCCGCGCGGATCGACGGGGCGGGCGCCTGGCGGATGTTCCGGGACCTCACCCTCCCGCTCCTGAAGCCGACCAGCTTCTTCGTGATCCTGACCTCGACCGTGACCGCCGTCGCCGGCCAGCAGGGGTTCGACCTCGTCTACGTCACGACCAAGGGCGGCCCCGCCAACTCGACCGACCTGGTCATCTTCTACATCTACCAGCAGGCGTTCCAGTTCAGCCATTACGGCTATGCCGCCGCGATGGCGTCGTTCCTGGTCGTCGTCCTGGTGGTCCTGACGGCAATCCTCTTCGCCGTGACCAGAGGGGGGCGCTTTGAGTTCGATTAGCCGTTCGCCGCGCCGCGCCGCGATCGCCGCGGCGCGGTCGCGAGCCCGCGCCAGCCTCGCCCGGCTTGGGCTCTTCGCGCTGCTGGCCGTCGTCTCGGCGCTGACGGTCGCGCCGCTCCTGTGGATGCTCTCCGGCGCGGTGCGGGTCCGCGAGGAGGCGTACACGCTCACGCTCTGGCCCGCCCATCCCACGCTTGAGAACTTCCGCTACGTCCTCACCGAGGTCGCCTTTCCGCGGTACATGCTCAACAGCCTCTTCGTCTCGTCAACCGTCACCGTCGCGGCCCTGTTCTTCCACTCGATGGCGGCGTACGCGCTGGCGCGGCTCCGCTTTCCAGGCCGCGAGCTCATCTTCTCCTTGATCTTCTCGACGCTGCTGGTCTCGCTGCCGGTGATCCTCGTCCCGCTCTTCATCCTCGTCCGCGCGCTCGGCCTGCTCGACAGCTACGGCGGGCTGATCATCCCGGCGATCTTCAACGCCTTCGGCATCTTCCTGCTGCGCCAGTTCTACCTGGGCATCCCGCGGGAACTGGAGGAGGCCGCGATCATCGACGGGGCGGGGTACTGGCGGGTCTACTGGAACATCATTTTGCCATTGAGCCGGCCGATCCTCGCCGCGCTCTCCGTCTTCTTCTTCCTCGCGAACTGGAACTCGTTCCTCTGGCCGCTCACGATCACGACGGACCCGAAGCTCTGGGTCGTCCAGATCGGGATCGCCAGCTTCCGGCAGCAGTTCGCCTCGTCTCAGCAGTACGTGATGGCCGCATCGACCGTCGTCGCCCTGCCCACGATGCTGCTCTTCTTCATCTTCCAGCGCCAGCTCGTCGAATCGATCAAGACCTCGGGCTTCAAGTGACCGACGTCGTGCGCAGATGCGGCGGATCGGTGTGGGCCGCACGAATGCGCTGACGTCCAGCGCGGCCCGGCTCACGCATGGTTCACCCGTCAGCCCGCCGGCGTCGCTTCCGGCGAGGCCGAGGCCGACGGGCGCGAGGCCGAGGTCGCGACCGCGAGGAGGAAGACGCTGCCGTCCGTCGGCGAGATCAGCGCGTAGACGGAATAGACCGTGTCCCCCAAGAAGGCGAAGCTCGCCAGGCTGGAGACGACGTTGCCGGTGCCGCTCGGCGTCACCCGGACCGCGTGCGAACCCGCCGTCACCTCCGTGTAGCCGCCCGCGGCGCCGAAGCCCAAGCCCGTCGCCAACCGGGTCGTGACGTCCCCGCCGATCACCGAGACGTCGACCGCCGGCGCGCCCGGCACGGCATGGACGATCCGAACGCGCGCGCGCGGCAGCCCGGCGGCGGACGGCGCGATCGCGTGAACATCGACCTCGCTGACGAGCGCGGTGATCCCGGCAAGGAGCCCGACTGCCGCCACCTCGGACGCCTTGCCGGCGACGAGTTGCAGAGCCGGCAGGTCGATCACCGCTTGGCCCGGGTCCGCGCCCGTCGCCGCGATCTGGACGTGGTGGGCGCCCGCGGGAAGGTCGCGAAAACCGCTCTCGCTTCCGTACTTCAGACCGGTCACGACCTTTTCCCCGTAGACGTAGACGTCGACCGCAGGCGCGTCGGGCGAGGCGTGGACGAAGACGAGGCATGCCTT
>JBPCRG010000243.1:0-8719 GCA_050997095.1 Thermomicrobiales bacterium
CAGAAGGGGTCGACGGGATCAGTCGAGGACCGCTCCTGGCGGGTACTGGGGCTGCCCCCAGGAACCCAGCCCCCGCGTTCGCTCCCCCCGTCGCTCCGACGAAGCGGAGCAATTCCCGCCGGTCCACAGGCCGCGAGATCAGGTCCTTGATGCTGACGGTCATGATCTTGCTCCTTGGCGTGATCGCCACGCGCTGCAAGTGATGAAAGAGAACGGTGCTTCGGGACTCATTCGTCTACACGCTTCCGGCGTATCTCACCTCCCTTACAGGAACGCGTTCGGAGTCAGAAAATGCGGGTCGCACTGGGATCGACCCTGCATCCTGGACATGCATGGAGCGATCAAACCGCCGAATTTTCAAATGGTAACGTTGTCATTCGATCATAGAGCGGTATGCTACCGTTGTCAACAGGAGTTTCGGCCATCTCGTCGAGGAGCGGCGGATGGCGAGGAGCATGAGGACGGTATGGCCAGCATCGAGGATGTGGCCCGTCGTGCTCGGGTCAGCCCGATCACCGTTTCGCGGGTGGCGCGCGACCTCGACAGCGTGAGCCAGGCGACGCGCGAGCGGGTGCAACAGGCGATCGCCGATCTGCACTACATCCCGAATGCCCGGGCACGCGGGCTGAAGCAGGCGAAGAGCGGTCTGATCGCCTTGATCATCACCGATATCACCAGCTCTTTTTTCACTGCTGTGGCGCGCGGGGCCGAGGACGCCGCCCGAGCGGCCGGGTTCAGCCTCGTCCTCGGCAACTCGGATGAGGACGCGGTGATCGAGGCCAGGTATCTGCGCGTGCTGGGCGAGCAGCGGGTCGACGGGGTAATCCTCGTTCCCACTCCCGACGCCGGCGACGCCCTCAATCGCGGCCTGCCGGCCGGGATTCCGGTCGTGCTGATCGACCGGGGCGTTCCTGGAGTCGCCGTCGATGTCGTCCGCTGCGACACCGCGGCCGGGACGCTCGCGCTCTGCCGGCACCTGATCGGGCTTGGACATCGACGGATCGCGCTCGTGGGGAACCTTTCCTCCGTGCCGACCTGGGATGAACGCGTCGGCGGATACCGGGCCGCCCTCAGCGAGGCGGCGCTTCCCTGGGCACCCCACCTGGAGGTGACCGGCGATCGGAAAGGGCGCGCACGCGAGGCCGGCGGCGGCGCCGTGCGGCAGTTGCTCGCGCTTGGCGGCCTTCCCGACGCGATCATCGCCGCCAACGCCCAGGTGGGACTTGGCGTGCTCGACGAACTCTCGAGCCAAGGCTGCCGCGTTCCCGAGGATGTGGGCGTGGCGACCATCGACGATCCCTTCCCCCAATCGCGTGGATCGGCCTTCTGGCGTCGCCTCACCGTCGTCGAACAACCGGGCTACGAGATGGGAAAGACTGCGGCCGAGCTTCTTGTCGAGCGGGTGCGGAACGCCCGTCTGGACAAGGAGCCGCGATTGATCGTGTTCGATCCCGTGCTCAAGATCGGCGTCTCATGCGGCGAGGAATCGAAGCTTCCGTTGTAGTTCCCGTCGGGGCCGCGTTTCCCGTCGATCGGTGCTCGACGGGCGCGGGAACCATGCGCGGACGGCTGCACCGCGTGGCGACTCCGATGTGCATTCGTCCCTCAGTGCTCGAAGATAGCCGACGATCGACCAGACTGAAATTCCCGGCCCCGAGACGCACACCAGGTCCTCGCCAGGGCGAGGCTGATCCGGCTTCACCGGATGGATGGCAAAGGCTGACCGAAGAGTTACTCTGCCGCCATGCTTGCGATCATGGACGCGCTCTCGGGAACAGGACGTTTGCGACCATTCGGAGTCGCCATCGTCGCGTCTTTGGCACGGTCACCCGATCGTGCGCCGAGCCGTGACGACGCCGGTGTTCATCCCGACGAGGTTCAGGCCGCCGAAGAAGCGGGCGTGCTCGATCTTGACGCAGCGTTCCTGCACGAAGTCCAGGCCCGCGGCCCGCGCCGTCCGGCCCGCCTCGTCGTTGACGACGCCCAGCTGGAGCCAGAGCACCTTCGCGCCGATCGCGATCGCCTCGGCGGCGATCGGCGGCACGTCCTGCGCCTTCCGGAAGACGTCGACGATCCCGACGGGCCGCGGGATCTCGGAGAGCGAGGCGTAGACCCGCTGCCCGAGGATCGTCTGGCCGACCGCGCGAGGGTTGACCGGGATGATGTCGTAGCCGTACGACTGCATGTAGATCGCGGCGAAATGCGAGGGCCGCATCGGATCGGGCGACAACCCGACGATGGCGATGGTTTTGTGCGCGGTCAGCAGGCGCAACCGCTCGTGGGCGCCCGCCGCCTGCACGGTGCCGACGTCATCGAACATCCGCAGCCTCCGCTCCGACGACGTTCGCGCGCATCGCCGCGGTCAGCGCCTGGTCAAGGTCCCAGCAGATGTCGTCGGGGTCCTCCAACCCCACCGAGATCCTCACCAGGTCGGGGCTGACGCCGGCGGCGAGCTGCTGCTCGTCCGACAGCTGCTGATGGGTCGTGCTGCCGGGGTGGATGATCAGCGTCTTCGCGTCGCCGATGTTCGCGAGGTGCGAGATGATCTGGAGCCCGTCGATGAACGCGGCTCCGGTCTCGCGGCCGCCCTTCACCCCGAAGGTGAAGACCGCGCCCGCGCCCTTCGGCAGGTACTTCCGCGCCAGCGCATGGTGCGGGCTGTCGGGCAGGCCGGGGTAGCTGACCCAGCTGACCGCAGGATGCGCGGCCAGGAATGCCGCAACCTGCTCGGTGTTGCGGCAATGCCGCTCCATCCGCACGTGCAGCGTCTCCAGCCCCTGCAGGAACATGAACGAGTTGAAAGGGCTGAGCGCGGGGCCGATGTCGCGCAGGCTCTCCACCCGCGCCTTCATCAGATAGCCGTAGACCCCGAAGGTCTCGAAGAAGCGGATGCCGTGGTAGCCCGGCGACGGCTCGGTCATGCCGGGGAACTTGCCGTTGTCCCATGGGAAGCGGCCCGACTCCACGATCACCCCGCCGATCGACGTGCCGTGCCCGCCGATGAACTTGGTGGCGGAGTGGACGACGATGTCCGCGCCGTGCTCGATCGGGCGGCAGAGGTAGGGCGTGCCGAAGGTGTTGTCGACCATCAGCGGCACCCCGGCCTCGCGGGCGATCCGGCCGACGGCCTCGATGTCGAGCACGTCGATCCGCGGGTTGCCGATGGTCTCGCCGTAGAGCAGCCGGGTCTTGTCGGTGACCGCGCGGCGGAAGTTCTCGGGGTCGGCCGGATCGACGAAGACGACGTCGACGCCCCACTTGCGCAGGGTGATGTCGAACTGGGTGTAGGTGCCGCCGTAAAGCGCGCTCGACGAGACGATCTGGTCGCCCGGGCCGAGCAGCGTCGTGATCGCGATGTACTGCGCGGCCTGCCCGGAGGCGACGGCGAGCGCGCCGATCCCGCCCTCGAGCGCGGCGATCCGCTCCTCGAAGGCGGCGGTGGTCGGGTTCATGATCCGGGTGTAGATGTTGCCGAAGCGCTGGAGCGCGAAAAGCTCCGCCGCGTGGTCGGTGTCCTCGAAGACGTAGGAGCTCGTCTGGTAGATCGGCATCGCCCGCGCCCCGGTGGTCGGGTCCGGCCGCTGCCCCGCGTGGACCGTCAGCGTGTCGAACCCGAAGACCCGGTCGTCGGTCTTGTGGCCGTTGGACGACGGCGTCGCCCCGTTCTTCTCGATGCTCATCTCATGCTTCTCCTCGCGTCGACCCCGCTCCCTATGGAAGAAAGGATAGCAGTGACCCGGACCACGATCGAAGGCAGGGCAAGCGCAGAAGTTTCAGCCGGAACACCCAGACGACTTCATGAATCCGAAAGTAATGACAATGCTATGATGTAATGAATGGCACTCGGCTCATTGAAACAGAGGGGCGGCTTTGGCAAAACGGACGATCACCGCCTCCATCACGTCGCAGGGACAGGTCACGATCCCGGTGGATGTGCGAAAGACGCTGAATCTCACCAAGCCCGGCAAAATCGAATTCGTGATCGTCGACGACGAGGTCCGGATCAAGCGGCCGATGTTCACGCTTGAGGAGGTTTTCGGGTCCGTTCCGGCGATCCCTAACGTCTCCGCGGATTTCGACCAAGAGATCGACGAAGCAGTCGCTGCCCACATCGATGAGAAATACGGACGGCGGGAGCGTCCGTGATCGTCGTCGATGCCAACTATGTTCTGAGCGCCATCCTCGATCCCGTGACGACGCAGGATGGCCAGATGGGATCCGAGGCGCGGCGTCTCTTTCGCGCCGCGGAGAGCGCGCCGTTCACCACCACCGATGCGGTCGTCGCGGAGATCGTCTACGTCCTCGACCGGAAGTACGGCCTGGCGAGGCCGCAGATCGCGGCGCGGCTCCGTCCGCTGCTCGAACTGGACGGGTGTCGGCTGCCGACGAAGCGCCTCTGCCTGAGAGCGCTCGACCTTTGGGAAGAAAACCCGAAATGGAGCATTGTCGACGCGATGGTCGTCGCGCAGGCGAGAGAGGAAAGAGCACCCTTGGCCACGTTTGATGCCGACGTCCGGAAAACGGCCGGAGTTCCTCTCTGGTCGCCACCGACCGGGCAAAACGGCTCCGCGTGAAAACGATGAAACGGACGATCGACGCAACGATGTCGTCCACGGGTCGGGTCGCGGTTCCGGTCGAGATCTTGAGGCTGCTGAGGATCCCGAAACCGGGCCGGATTCGCTTCATCATCGACGGCGAGGTGGTCCGGATCGAGGCGGGCGGGCACACATTGGAGTCGGTCCGCGGGTTCTTTCCGCCCCTGCCGAACGCCTCGGCCGATTTCGACGTCGAGATCGCCGAGTCGATGTCCGATCACGCCGACAAGATCATCGCGCGGATGCGCGGAGCGTGATCCTCAACCCGTTCCGCGCCCGTGCCGCTCCTCGATCTGGCGGATGTAGCCGTCCGTGTCGAAGTATTTGCGCATGCCTTTGGCGCCCATCGGGCGGATGAGGCCGAGGATCGGGCGTTCGGGCGGGAAGGGGCGGTCGTGGCGGCCGCCGATCGCCCAGGCGACCTGCGCGTAGCCGCTGGCGTCGCGGCCGCAGACGAAGTGCCGGTCGTTCATGGTCATCACGACGTCGTACGCCTCTTCCGGGGTCGGGGTCCACAGCAGCACCTGCTTCGCCCAATACATGCGCAGACGGTTCGGCATGTATCCCTCGGCGACCATCTGCCGCTGCGCCGAGTTCCAGAGCGGATCGCCCGTCTCGCCGCGCTCCATCGTGCCGCGGTCGTACAGCATCGGCCGGGGGTCGCCCGCGTGCTTCGCCAGCGATTTCCGGCCCCATTCCGGCAGCCCCTCGTAGCGGTCGAAATCGGGATTGCGCAGCGCGAAGTTGATGGTCAGCTCCCGCTGGACCATGATCTCGTTCATGAACGAGTCGACCGATTCCTTCGCCGCCCCCTCCGCCTGCGCGTCGCGGGCCGCGCAGGCGACCTCGATCGGGGAGATCTGCCCGTAGTGGAGGAAGGGCGACATCCCGCTCGACCCGTCGATGTCGGCGCGGTTGCGGTCGGTCTCGTAGGTTTTCAGATGGTCGGTCAGGAACCCCCGAAGTCGGGTTCGCGCCGCTTTTTGGCCCCCGTGGAATCGTTCCGTCGGACCCACCGAGCGGTCGATCGCGAACTTGGCGATCGCGTCCAACGGATCGGGACCCGCCCGGTGGTCGGAGTGGCGGTGCGGTTTGGGGTCGGGCGTCGGCGTCAGATGCTCCTCCGCGACCCGCCAGAGTTTCGGCCGGATCGTGCGCGGAGCCCATTCTTCCTTGGGGAAAAGCGCGGTGGGCACGATCACATCGGCGTCGACGGCGAGCAGCGGGACCGCCAGCCGGTCGGCGACGCCCCGCTTCCACTCCCGGCCCGGACGGGTCGGAGCCTGATCGGTGACCACGACCGCCGCACCGAGATCGGCCGCGAGCGCCGGGACGACATCCTCCGGCTCGCCGACCCGCAGCTCCCAGCCGATGCCTCGCGTCGCGAACGCCTCGGGCAGCTCGCGCAGCCCCTCCGCCATGAAATGGTACGCGCGCAGCGTCACCCGCGGATAGGCCGGGACGAGGCAGAAGACCGCCACAACCGGCAGCTTCAGCGCATCGGCGATCTCGACCGCCAGATTCGCGGCGAGGTTGCCGGAGGCGCGCTGCGCCCGCTGGACCCAGAGCAGCACGACGCGGCCGTCAGCGCCCGGCTCGCCGTCGCGCAGCACCTCGATCCGCGCGTCTTCGGTGTCGACCATCGTCGAGACAAGCGCCATGACCGCCATCGCCCCCTTCGCCAGTCACCTCCACGGGGCGGCCGATCCGCCCGTCATGGCGATTGTCGCAAGAGGCGGGATCAGGGACGCGCGGTGGGCTACCGAGCCCACCGCGTGCCATCGTCAACTCGGGGGATGACCGGGGTCACGATGAGGACGGTTCGGATCCGCAGGGCCGACAGGTTCGCTGCGGGGAACGGTTGCCCGCCTACCCTTCCGACGTCGGCTCAAGCGCCAGCGAGACGCTGTTCATGCAGTAGCGCTGGCCGCCGCGCTCGCGCGGGCCGTCGTTGAAGACGTGGCCGAGGTGGGAGTGGCAGCGGGCGCAGCGCACCTCCGTGCGGCTCATCCCGTGCGAGCGGTCGGTGATCAACTCCACCGCGTCCTCCGCGACCGTCTCGGTGAAGCTCGGCCAGCCGCAGCCGGAGTGATATTTCATGTCGCTCGTGAAGAGCAGGTTGCCGCAGGCGGCACAGCGGTAGAGCCCGTCCTCGTCGGTGTCGACGTACTCGCCGCTGAAGGCCCGTTCAGTGCCCGCCTGACGCAGGACGGCGAACTGCTCCGGGCTGAGCGCGTCGCGCCACTCGGCCTCGCTCCCGAAGACGGGACGGAGCCACTGGTCGTCGGTCGGGGTCAATGTTTGCGGTCGGTCGTCGGATGTTGTCGCCATCTTGGATCTCTCTCCTGAACTCGGCGCGTGCGCCTGCACACGATGAATGAGTCTCGGCGTGCCCGGAAACGTTACACTTTGAGGCGGGCGCCGCGACACTCCCTGCGGGTTCCGGGCGCTACGCCGCTTGACAGGAGCGTGAATCGCTTCTAGGCTGCGGTCCTATTAGTCAATGGTTGACTAGCCATCTCTCGTACTCTCCGCTTCTCGGTCTTGGAGGAACACCATGGCGGCGCACCCAGGTCCGGTCCGGCTCCTGACGATGCTCGCGCTTCTCGTCTCCACCGGGCTGCTGGGCGGGTTCGGCCCCGTTTCGGCCATCCGCGCGGCGGGGAGCATCGAATGCGCGCCGCCCGCCACTCCCGGCGCGGGAAGCGCGACGCCCGCCGCTCCGGCGCCCTCGGCCGCTCCGGCGACAGCCGCCCCGTTTCCGCAGAATCCCGGGGAGCTGACCGTCTTCGCGGCGGCCTCGCTGACGGACGCCTTCGGACTGATCAAGACCGACCTCGAATCGGCCAATCCGGGTTTGACGGTCACCTACAACTTCGCCGGGTCGCAGGCGTTGGTCACGCAATTGGAGCAGGGCGCGTCGGCCGACGTCTCCGCCTCCGCCAGCAGGAAGACGATGGACGCGGCGGTCGGCCAGGGTCTGATCGACGGCAAGCCCGTCGCTTTCGCCAAGAACCGGCTCGCGCTGATCGTGCCGAACGACAATCCCGCGGGCATCGCCACTCCCGCCGATCTCGCGAGGAGCGGGGTCAAGCTGGTGCTGGCCCAGCCCGCGGTTCCCGTCGGACAATACGCCCGCGAGGCCATCTGCAAGGCCGGGCGCGTCGGCGCTGTCTACGGCGAGGGATTCGTGGAGAAGGTCGCGGCGAACATCGTCTCGGAAGAGGACAATGTGAAGGCGGTCGTGGCCAAGATCCAGACCGGCGAGGCCGACGCCGGCATCGTCTACACGACCGACGTGAACCCACAGGTTGCGGCGGACGTGACCGTGATCGAGATTCCCGCCGACATCAACGTCGTCGCGACCTATCCGATCGCCGCGGTCAAAGGTGGCAAGAGCGCGCTCGCCCATGCGTTCATCGAGTACGTCGCCGGACCGAAGGGCCAGGCGACGCTCCAGTCGTTCGGGTTCGAACCGACCTCCTAGCTCGCAAGGCCATCGGGCCGGGAGAACCGCTTGCCGGCCCACATCTCCGCGCCTGATCCCGAATCGATCCCCTCCCACAATCGCCACCGGCGGTCGCCGCCAACTCGGCGACCGCGGCAACCATCCCTCCCTATCGCGATCTGGATCGCGGCGGGGACGCTTGCGCTCTTCGTGCTCATCCCCTTGGCGGCGCTGCTGCTCCGCGCCGCCGGGCACTCCGGGTCGGCCACGGACGAGACGTGGCGCACGCTGCGGCAGGCGCTGCGCTTGACCGCGATCACGTCCTGCCTTTCGCTGCTGCTCGTGACGGCGCTCGGGACGCCGCTCGCCTTCATCCTCGCCCGCCGCCGGTTCCGCGGCTCCCGGCTGCTCGACGCGTTGATCGACCTGCCGATGATCCTGCCGCCGGCCGTGGCCGGGATCGCGCTGCTGATGGCCTTCGGCCGCCGGGGTCTGGTGGGGGAACCCCTCGACCGGATCGGGATCACCGTCGGCTTCTCCGGGGTCGCGGTCGTGATCGCGCAGACTTTCGTCTCCGCCCCCTTCTACGTGCGGACGGCGCGGGCGGGGTTCGCCCGGATCGACGCCGCGCTCGAGGAGAGCGCCGCCGACCTCGGCGCGTCGCCCGGCGCGGTCC
>JBPCRG010000213.1:0-3431 GCA_050997095.1 Thermomicrobiales bacterium
TGCCCGATCAAGTCGCGGACCGCCGCCCGACCCAATCTGCCGCCGCAGCCCGTCACCAACACCCGCATCGCCATTGTCGCCGCCTTCTCTGCTATGAGCTTTGAGCCATGGGCTTTGCTGTCTGTGCCGCGTGCTTCGCCATTCTCCACACCGACGACGGTTCTCGCTCCGCTCGAAGAGATTCTTCGAATTCGCCTGCGGGCTCCGACCGGAATGACGGTTGAGGGAGGTCGCGCCATCGGCATCCATGGCGATCGTCGCTGCACGAGGCGCCCGCGTTCGCCTCGCGAACCCCGCTTGCCCCGTCTCGGGATGGGTGCTATATCGCGGGGAGTCATCCTATCGGATGGAAGCACGTTCGGAGGGTGTCGTGAAGATCACCGCGATCAAGGGGTTTCCGGTCAAGGTCGGGCACCGCAACCAGTTCATCGTCAAGGTCGAGACCGACGCGGGGATCTCGGGGCTGGGCGAGGGCGGGATCTCGGGGCACGAGCGGGTGATGCACGCGATGATCGACCACGCGGCCCGCTCTCTCGTCGGGGAGGATCCGCGGCGGATCGAGCACATCTGGCAGACGGTCTACCGCGGCGCCTATTTCGAGGGCGGCAAGATCGTCGCGGCCGCGCTCTCGGCGATCGACATCGCGCTCTGGGACATCCTCGGGCAGTCGCTCGGCGTGCCGGTCTGGCAGCTGCTCGGCGGGCGATGCCGGGACCACGTGCCGTGCTTCGCGACGCCGGGGATGCTGACCGGGCCGCAGGTGGTCGAGCAGGCGAAGGCGTTCGCGGCGAAGGGCTGGAGGGTGCTGCGCTTCACCCCCGGCATGGCGACGGAGGGCTGGACGGGGGCGGACGGGTCCATCTTCGAGCCGCTGGAGTCGTTGGAACTCGCGGCGCACTGGCTACGGGATATTCGTAAAGAACTTGGTTCGTCGGTCGAACTGTCGATCGACTTCCATCACCGGCTCTCGGTGGCGGAGGCGGCGCTCTTTTGCGGAAAGGTGGCCGATCTGAACCTCTTCTTCATCGAGGAGCCGATCCGGGCGGAGAGCCCGAAGGCGTACCGGCAGCTGCGGACGATGACGCCGATCCCGTTCGCGATCGGCGAGGAGTTCTCGAGCAAGTGGGCGTTCGCGCCGTTCGTCGAGGAGGGCATCCTGAACTTCGCGCGGGTCGACGTCTCGAACGTGGGCGGGCTGACCGAGGCGCGGAAGGTGGCGGGCTGGTGCGAGACGCACTACATCGACATGATGCCGCACAATCCGCTGGGCCCGGTGACGACGGCGGCGAGCATCCACTACGCGATCGCGACGCCGAACTTCGCCTTCCTGGAGTACCAGCACGCGCTCTCGGAGGCGTACCCGGCCGACCTCTTCCCGAGGATGCCCGGGCTCGAAGGCGACTCCTTCCCGCTGCCGACGGCCCCGGGCTTGGGCGTGACGTTCAACGAGGACGCGGTCGCGGACCACCCGTTCGAGGAGTGGGAGGCGCCCCATTGGCAGCGGCGCGACGGGTCGTACACGAATTGGTGAACCGCGGCGCAGGGGATCGGGAACGACGAATCGCGTTCCCGACCCCGGTCGAGGCGCCCGCCTATCCGCCGCAAAAGCCTCCGGCCGGGTTGCTCGACGGGGTGCAGGGCCCGCTGCAGCAGTCGCCGTCCGTGCGGCAGCCGGAACTGCCGGTGATCAGGCAGTGGCAGTAGGGGTCGGTGATCGTGCCGAAGAGGTCGACCCGGCACCCGCCGCAGCAGCGGTCGTCGAGGGTGTCGCAAAGCGTGCCCTGTGGCAGGCAGGTGAGACATTGCCCCCCGCTGCAGACTTTGAAGCCCATGTCGCAGGACTGATCGTTCCGGCTCGTGTCCGCCACGCAGCCGACGTTGGGGTCGCACGTCTGGCATGCCGGGCAGAAGACTCCGCACGTGCCCGTGTAGACGTTGCAGAACTGGCACGGGGGGCAGGCGACGGGGGCCCGGACGCAGGCTCCGTTCTCGCAGGTGGCGGTCTCGCAGCCGTTGTTGGGGGTGCAGGTGCGACGTACTTGCAGATGCCGCGAAAGCCCGGGTGGTTCAGGTCGCAGGTCCCTGACTGGCATGGGCCCGCGGCGGTGCAGTCACGGTCGGAGGAGCAGCCGATGCACTGGCCGTTGCTGCAGCTCTTCCCGAAATCGCATGTGCCACAGTGCAGGGTGGCGCCGCAGTTGTCGGAGAGATCGCCGCAGGCGACGCTCTGCGCCGCGCAGGTCGTCGGCGTGCAAGGGAGCGGGCCGCAGATCTGGCCGCTGCCGGGGTTGGAGACGGCGCCGCTGCAGCAGTCCGTGCCGGGCGCCCATGGCAGGCCGTCCGAGGTGCAGCAGGCGCCGCGCTCGCCGCAGACGCCGCTGCAGCAGTAGGTTCCGGCCACGCAGGATCCGAAGTCCGGCACGCAGGTGTTCAGCGTTCCGCAGACCTCCGTCCCATGGGGATTGGCGACGCCGGAGCCGTTGCAGCAGAGGGCGCCGAGGACGAAGGGCTGCCCGTCGGGGGTGCAGCAAGTGCCGCTCTGGCAGACGTTGAGGCCGCCGCAGGTCAGCGCCTCGTTGTCCGGGCTGTGCCGACAGGTGTTGTCGACGCAGTCGTCGGCGGTGCAGGGATTGCCGTCGTCGCAGTCGGCGGGAGACGTGCAGCAGCCCTGGATGGGCTGGAGGACGCATGCCGAGCCGTCGCAGGTGGCGGTGCTGCACGCCGCGGTCGTCGAGCAGGTTCCGCAGGAGCCGCCGCAGCCGTCGGAGCCGCACTGTTTGCCGGAACACAGGGGCACGCAGCAATCGACAGGCTCGCTGCAGTTGTTGCAGACCGTGCCCGTCTTGCCTCGGCAGGTCGCGCTCTTCGCCGCGGGCGTGCAGCAATGGGCGTTCGCGCCTCCCGTGCAGACCGATCCCGAGCCGCAGCACCCCGTTCCGCACGGCGTCGTCCCGGAGGCGCAGGCACAGAGCCGTCGGCCGCTGCCGCCGCTTGGGACGCAGGCGCCGGAACAGCATTCGCCGTTCTTCCGGCAGACGAAACCGCCGCCGCGGCACCGATGCGCCGCGTCCGCCCCGCCGAGACCGAGCAGGCCGAGCGCGACGCCGACCAACCCGCCAAGAACCGAGCGCCGGGAGACCGACCCGTCCGCCAACCCTTTCGCCAGACCGTCGAACCGGTTTCCATCCATAGGAGCGCTTCCGCTACTGACTTTTGATTATTGGACAATCCCTTGCCCAGCGCCTGGAAGGCCTGGGCGCCCGGCGACAAAGGGGTTTTCACTCACTGACTGCGCCATGATCGTCCCGCATTTCCCATGGATTTGCAAATCTGGACGCAAAACAATGCGCCGCCTGATCGACGGATCGCGGACTCTGGGGAGGCACGGGGCCGGGATCGGCGCATCGGATCGGATTATGAACAGATGAACG
>JBPCRG010000238.1:0-9468 GCA_050997095.1 Thermomicrobiales bacterium
CCTCCAGGATCTCCAGCCCGATCACCCCGTTCCCCACCATCACCGCCGGATCGCTGTAGGGGTGGATGAAGACCCCCGTGGCCCCCTCCCGGCTGCGCGTCCGGAAGATCTGCACCCACTCGTCGACCGGCAGCTCGACGACCGAGCCGCCGTATCTGCGGACCGCCGCGATCTTCGTCCGCGGCGCCGTCTCCGGCACGTAGACCGTGCAGGCCACGCCCAGCGCCCGCGCCGACCAGGCCACCCCCTGCGCCATGTTCCCGGCGCTGGCGGTCCAGACCCCGCCGGCCAGCGCCCCGCGCCCCGCCGCCATCATCGCGTTGCAGGCCCCGCGCAGCTTGAACGACCGGATCGGCTGCAAGCCCTCCAGCTTCAGATGGATCTCCGGCGTGCCCGCCCCCTCGTCGGCGTCGAGCCGGACGAGCGGCGTGCGCACGACGGTCCCCGCCGTCCGCCGCTGCGCCTGCCGCAGCTCGTCGATCGTCGCCGGCGTGTGCTCGATCGCCCCGGTCTCCGCCATCGCCTTCAAGGCTTCCCCCTCGTGTCCGCTCCCGACGCATCGGCTGAGACTGCCTGCGCCGCCAATGTCACGGTCGCGACGCTGCCCATTCGGCGCCTGGGGCCGACGTGACCGGACACCCCGGCGCACGTTGCCCGAAACCGCTGACAGCATGGCATAATCGCCCGGATAGGGGAACGGTCTCGACAGGTTCGAAAGGCACCGATGATGGGCTCCGTGCCTTCAAAGGTTGAACAGCCCGTGCGCATCCTCGTCTTCACCGCGCAGATCGGCGGCGGGCACGAGGCGTTGAGCCGCTGCATCGACAAAGAGCTTCAGGACCAGGGGTTCACCGTCACGGTGGTCGACGGCCTGCGCGCGTTGAGCCCGGTGCTCGCCTTCTTCATCCGGCGCGGCTACCTGCTGCAGCTCATGTACGCGCCGTGGACGATCGGCCCGCTCTACCGGATCAAGACGAACCGGTTCACCTCCCCGTGTCTGCGGAACTACTACGGCCTGCTCTACGGCTGGCGCCTGATCCGCGCGACGCGCCGGCATCGACCGACGATCGTGGTCTCCACTTTCCCGCTTGTCACCGTCGTGCTCGACCGGCTGAAGCGGACCGGCCGGCTCCAAGCCCCGGTGATGACGGTGATCGCCGACTACGGCGCGCACCGCCTGTGGGTCGGCCCGTCGACCGATGAGCACCTCGTCGCCTCGACCGCGTCGGCGGACCTCGTGCGGGATGCGGGCGGGCGGGCCCGGGTCGCGCGGATGCCGCTGCCCCCCGCGTTCGACGCCCCGCCGAGCAAGGCGGAGGCGCGCGCGCGCCTCGGTCTCCCGGCCGACCGCTTCATCACGCTCATCGTCGGCGGTGCCTGGGGCGTCGGCGACATCCACCATGCGGTGGAGCGCGCGCTGGAGGCGGGCTGCTTTCCGGTGGTGGTGGCCGGCAACAACCAGGATCTGAAGCTGCGGCTCGAGGAGCGCCATCCCGACGCCGACCGCGCGCGGATCGTCGGCTGGACGGACCAGATGGTCGCCCTGATGGCGGCGTCGGACTGCCTGGTCCAGAACGCCGGCGGCATGACCTGCCACGAGGCCGCCGCGGTCGATCTGCCGGTGATCTTCTTCCGCCCCATTCCCGGGCACGGGCGCTTCAACGCGGAGATCATGGAGCGGGCCGGGGCCGCGGAGTATGTCCGCGACGACGCCGCGCTGGTCCGCCTGCTCGCCGACGCCCACGAGGGCCGGGCTCCGCTCGCCCGCCCGGCCCGGCGGGACGGCATCGGCGCCGCCGCGATGATCGGCGCCGTCGCCAGCCGGCCCATCCCCGCTCCACTCCGGCCCGAACTCCGGACGGACGGGCCGGCCCGGCTGCCCCAATGGGCGGCCGCGTTCGCCGTCGTCCTCGCGCTCGTCTGGGCGATCGCCTCGCCGACCCTCGCCGGCTTCGGCTCGTTCCTCTTCGCCCAGCCGGTGACCGCGAACAGCCTGCCCGCGAAGAGCGTCGCGCTGGTGGTCCGCACCGACGACCCGACGATGGCGGCGGAGCTGGAGGCAAGCATCCTCGAAGGCCATCTGCCCGTCGCGCTCTTCGTCAACGGCCGCGGAGTCGAAGGCATCCATCCCGCCAAGGGGATCACGATCGGCATCTCCCAGCATGGCCGCGAGGTGAGCATCACCCATTTTTGGCGGGAATGGCGCCACTCGTCGACGCTTTCGGCGCGCCTGCGCAAGCAGATGGGCTGGACCCGCATCTACGTGCTGCCGCCGCAGGGAGGCAGCTCGATCCTGACCCGGGTGCTGCAGCCGGGAGCGGCGCGCGAACTGCACGTCGGCGGCCAACTCTCCCAGGGCCGGTCCGGCATCCGCGAGATCGTCGTCACCGGGCTCTCCATCGACGAGGCGGAGGTGGTGATCCGCCGCGAGATCGACCGCGCCACCAGCGAGGGGCTGCGATGCGTGCAACTTCCGTCGCCCTCCTAGCCGCGCCGCTCGTCGGCACGGCGATCCAGTTCGCGCCGTGGCTCTCGGGGACGGGCGCCGGGCGGCGGCTCTTCCCCGCGGTCACGCACATCCCCTCGACCGACGCCGTCGCCCTGACCTTCGACGACGGCCCGGACCATCAACTGGAACGGTTCCTCGACGTCCTCGGCGAGGCCGGCGCGCGCGCGACGTTCTTCCTCGTCGGCGAGCAGGTCAAGCGCCACCCGACCGCGCCCCGGGCGATCCTCGCGGCCGGCCACGAGATCGCCGTCCACGGGTTGACCCACGTCAGCCACTTCCGGCGGACCCCCGCCGATCTGAGCGAGGACCTGCGCAAGGCCCGCCTGATCATCGAGGACGCGGCGGGCGAGGCCGCGCCGCTTTACCGCCCGCCCTACGGCGTCTTCAGCTTCGGCTCCTGGCGCGAGTGCACCCGGCAGGGGTGGGAGCGCGTGCTCTGGAGCCGCTGGGGCAAGGACTGGGACGAGGCCGCGACGCCGCAGGGGATCGCCGACTGCATCGGCCAGCCCGCCGCCGGGGACATCCTGCTCCTGCACGATTCCGACCGCTACAGCTCGCCGAACTCCTGGCGCAACACCCTCGGCGCGCTGCCGATCGTGCTCGACCGGATCAAATCGGCAGGTTTGGTCTCCCGCCCCGTCGGCGAGCTGCTGGGACGCCCGTCGCAGAAAAGCGCCCTGCCCCCGGCGTGGAGTGCCGTCTAGGTGGGTGTGCTCAGTCGATCGACACATCCCGCGTCCCGCCTTGTCCATCCATTCCAAGCGGAGTTTGCAGGCGCCAATCCCCCGTCATTCCGGGCGCGGCCCGCAGGCGCATTCATCTCGTCATTCCGAGCGGAGCCCGCAGGCGGAGTCGAGGAATCCCTTCGAGCGGAGCGAGAACCGTGGTCGGCGCCGGCGGCGAGGCGGAATCCCCGTCCCACAGGCACATGAAGATCAGCAAGCGCGCGGTGCCGCCGCCCCCTTCGGCCGGGGCCGACGCCGCGCCTACCGTCTGTGGCTACGCCTACGTGCTCGGCGCGATCGTCGGCCTCTACGTCCTCCTGGCGACGATCTTCTACTTCTGGAAGGGCGCCCTCTTTGCCCCGGACCTGCCCGACGCCTGGGCCCTGCTCCTGCTCGTCGGCGCGGTCGCGCTCGGCCGCTGGAAATCATTCCTGGTCGACTGGATCCCCCTCGTCTCGCTCATTTTCGGCTACGAGATGCTGCGCGGGTTCGCCGGGACCGTGGTCGTCGGCCCCTGGATGCTGCCGGCGCATCCGGGGGCCGTCCACTTCCATCCACTCATCACCGCCGACGAATGGCTCTTCGGGGGCGTCGTGCCCACGATCCGCCTCCAGAACTTGCTCTACGACCCGGGCGTAACCCATTGGTGGGACGTGCTCGCCGGGCTCATGTACAGCCTCCATTTCGCCCTGCCCCTCGCCTTCGGCTTCCTGATCTGGACGCGCGACCGGCGGCTCTTCCGCTGGTTCGTGCTGACCCTGCTGCTGATGACCTACTCCACCTTCATCATCTACCTCGTCGTCCCGACCGCACCGCCGTGGCTCGTCACCTCATGGGGGTATCTGCCCGGCATCCACGATCCGTTCAACCAGCTGGGCACGCCCGGGATCGAAAGCTCATCCACCTTCGCCACGCTGACCGTCTGGACGAAGGCGAGTCCGAACCCGGTCGCGGCGTTCCCGTCGCTGCACGCCGCCTACCCCTGGCTGGTGATGCTCTTCGCCACCCGCATCTTCGGCCGCCGCGGCCTGCTCTTTCTCGGGTACAACGCGCTCGTCTGGTTCGCGATCATCTACCTCGCCCAGCACTGGGCGATCGACGCGCTCGCCGGCATGGCCTGGGCCACCGCCGCCCTCGCCCTGGTCGAGCTCGCCATGCGCCGCTGGCCCTCCGTCTTCGCCCGCCTCGGCATCGGGGTCCCGCGGATGGGGGTCGGGGATCGGGGGCCGGGGATCGGGAATCAGCGGCGCGAACCGGCGATCGACGTCACCTCGCCCTGATCCCCGGCCCCCGACCCCTCCGGTGTCTCAACCCAGATTCCCTGCCGCGGATCCCAGCGATCCCCGGATCGCGGCCGACCGCCACCGCCGAGCACGGGGTCGAGAAAATCGGCGGCGACCCGGAAACCATCGCTGAGGTTCGGCTCGAGGCCGACTTGTTCCGCCAAGACCTTGTACGGTTCTTCCCAGTCCGAAGGCGGCACAGGAAGATTTTTCGGCGTGGCATGGGTCGCGCGTTGATCGAACGTCGTCTCCAGACTTCGCCGAAGAGCTCCCGCGCTCATCGAGAAAGACCCCTGGATCAGCACAATGTCGATCAGGTCTTTGACGCGTGAGCTCATGCGACCGCCACTGTACTTCCGTGTGTAGGCATGCAGTTTCTCGGCGACGTGCTGCTCCAAAGGGAGTATCGGCACCCGAATCGGGGCCATCCCGGCGAATCCCAGCAGATCCGTGCCGGTGATGAGCTCATCCCGACCGTCCAACGACTCCGTCGCCCCGACATCGAGCGCGACACTTTCGAATCGTCTGCCGGCGATCGTCGCATCGACGTGATACCTGACGGAAGAGTCCTCTCCAGCCCGCTTGTCTTGGCTGATCGAGAATCTGAAGAAATCGCCGACATCCAGATCGGCCGCAAGCAGGAAATCTTGGAGTGACGGTGCCCCGCCCGACGTCGCGCTGAGGTCGAGGTCGGCGGTCACTCGGGCTCGGGACCCCAGCCGAAATTCAAGCGCAACGCCTCCTTTAAGACTCCATCCTTCAGGAGCGACGATGAGAAGACGCGCCAAGAGCCGATCAAAGACGACCATTTTCCGCAAGCGGGGAATCGAGCGGCTCGGATCCCCTTTGGCAATCATGGCGATGCGCGCTTCCAACGCTGTGCGGAAAGCGGCTTCGGTGGCATAGCGGGTCACTGCGTGCTCCCGATCGCATACCGAATGAGTTCGCTGACTCGTCGAGATCGCTCAAAGAGTGCGTTCTGAAGGCGTTGCGGAGTTGTTATGCCTCGCTCCAGAGCCTCACCCACCGCCATCACAATCTGTTCCGGTCCAGTCCCGGCAGTCGCGCAGTCGGCGATCGTCCGCGCCACGGACGTCAAGCGAAGGCCATCGCGAAAAGTGATGTCTTCGCGGGCGATGGGGCGCACGCTCGTGTGGATCGTGACGCCGGGGAGATCGGGCGGATGTCGTTTCGACCGCGGCACCGTGAGATGGGTCGAGTTGGGAATCACGTCGCTGAGGTCGAGGAGATCGAGCGCGCTTTCGTGCGACACGATCGCGACGTCCTTCCCCACCGCAAGCCAAGCCGACATCACTTCCTCGCGCGGCGAGGAAGGGTAGTCGCGGAGCCGGTAGAGTCCGCGTCGGATCCGAAGATATGTCCCCCGTTTCGCTCCGTCGCTAAGCGTGTCCCATGCGAATCCGCATGTCCGAGCCTGGGCCGCCGTGAAATGCCCCATTTGCTCGGACGCGGCGTCGAATAGGCAGCGGTGGTCTGGCTTTTCTCTCATCGTGTCACCCATACCTGGAAGAATATCCAAGGTTTGGGTGACATGGCAAGGCCGAGACGATGCTTGTCGAGAATACACGATGCCCGAGAGGCGAACGATGCGCTGTTCCTTGGAGATAGGGTTTGATCGCCTCGCCCCTATCCCGCCAGCGCCAGCGCCGCCCCCAGCAGCACGTTCGCCCCGGCCTCGATGTCGGCGGGGGTGCTGAACTCCTGCTCGCAGTGGCTGAGGCCGCCTTGGCTGCGGATGAAGATCATCCCCGCCGGGCAGACGTCGGCGAGATATTTCGCGTCGTGCCCCGCCCCCGACCAGAGATCGTGGCGGGGCAGCCCGAGCTCGGCGGCCGCGGCGGCGATCGCGTCGATCGCCGGCCGCGCGAAAGGCGTCGGCTCGCTCGTCCAGAACCGGCGGACCGTCCCCTGCACGCCGGTCTCGGCCGAGACCCGCGCCACCAGCGCCTCGAGCGCCGCGACCTGCGCCTCCAGAACCTCCGGCCGCGGGTGGCGGAAATCGACGCCGATCGTGACCCGGCCGGGGATCGTCTTGATCACGTTCGGCTCGGCCTGGATCCGCCCGACCGTCGCCACCGCGATCTCGTCGCGCTCCCGCCCCAACCGCTCCACCCCGGTGATCACCCGCGCCGCCGCCGCCAGCGCGTCGCGCCGCGACCCCATCGGGCTCGGGCCGGCGTGGTCGCTCTGGCCCTCCAGCACGACCTCCGACCAGGTGATCCCGACGATCCCGCCGACCACCCCGACCGCCGCCCCCGCCGCCTCCAGCACCGGCCCCTGCTCGATGTGCAGCTCCAGGTACGCCGAGGCGGGCAGCGGGCGGTTCGCCTCCTCGCCCAGATGGCCGATCCGGCGCAGCTCGTCCCCGAAGCGCAGACCGGCTCGGTCCGTGCGGTCGTGGACATACTCGCGGCTGAAGCGGCCGGAGACCGCCCCGGCGCAGATCATCGCCGGCTCGAAGCGGACCCCCTCCTCGTTCGTCCAGTTGACGACCGCCAGCGGCAGCCGGGTCGTCACCCCGGCGTCGTTCAGGGTCTCGACCACCTCGAGCGCGGCAAGCACGCCGAGCGCGCCGTCGTACCTGCCGCCCCGCACCACGCTGTCGATGTGCGACCCGAGCAGCACCGGCGGCGCGTCGACCTCCCCCGGGCGATGTCCGACCATGTTTCCGAGATCGTCGACCGCCACCCGCAGCCCCGCCGCCGCCATCCACCCCCGCAGCCGATCCCGCCCCGCGCGGTCCTCGTCGGAGAGCGCCAGCCGCGTCACCCCGCCCGCCGCCGTCGCCCCGATCTCCGCCAACTCCCGCAGCCGCCCGTTCAACCGCTCGCCGTTCACCCGAAAAGGCATGGAGTCTCCTTTTGAAGGGGGTCGGGGTCAGGGATCGGGGACGCACGGGCAAGCCTCCCACGCCGGCAGGGGCAGACCTCCGTGTCTGCCCTCTCGTTCCGGACCGTGAGGCTCGCGAGACATCACACCCACGGCGCCGACCTCCGGCATCCAGAGGCGAACGTCACCCCGCGCTCAGTCGAAGGCGGCGGCGAACAGCCCCGCGACGTCGACCTCCAGCCCCGGGATCACCGTCGAGCGCAGCCGGCCCGCCTCTGCCGCGATCTCCTCGTACCGCCCCCCGCGCAGGACGTAGAGGCGCAGCTCCCGGCGCTCCGGGTCCCCCAACCAGTACTCGAGCACGCCCCCGCTCTCGAACAAGCGAAACTTGACCGTCTGGTCGGCGACGCGCGACGACGGCGAAAGCATCTCGGCGACGACGTCCGGCGGCCCGAAAACGACGTGGCCGCGGTAGATCGAAAGCCGCTCGGTCCGGATGTAGATCAAATCCGGTTGGACCTGCGTATCGTTGGCGAACCGCACGTCCACCGGGGCGAAGAAGACCTTTCCAGACTTCGCATGGCGCGCAGCCGCTTGGAAGACCTCGTTAAGCTCGGACAACGCTTCCTGATGGCGGCGATCCGGTGCTGCGGACATGTACAGCTCCCCCCCGACGATCTCGTAGCGGTTGCCGTCGTTCGGAATCTGCTCCAGCTCCTCGACCGTGAGGGGTTTGATGGTGATGGACACGCCCGGCTCCTTTCCCGCCGCCCGACGAGCGGCCGATCCCCGCCGCGCCCGCGGCTCGCGCGATGCCTCCACTCTAGCGCCTGCCGCCGCCGCCGGAGAGACCGCCCCGATGCGCGGGAACGCGCCTGCCCGTTCCACCGGTGCGCCGACCACGACGCCCGGCGTAGGATGTCCGGATCGTGGATGTGGATTCGAGATTTGGGAGGCGCGGATGTCGGCATTGCGGGGCAAAACGGGGCGCGACACGGCGCGGTTGGAGGCGTTCAGCGACGGCGTAATCGCGATCGCGATCACCCTGCTCATCCTCGAAGTCCGCGTGCCTGCGCGCGACGCCCTGGCCGACGGATCGCTGTGGCAGGCGCTCGGCGACCATTGGCCGAACTGCGTCGGCTTCCTGCTCAGCTTCGTCACCATCGGCATCCTTTGGGCGAACCACCACACGATCTTCCGGTACATCGGGCGCGCCGACCACTACCTCGTGCTGATCAACACCCTCTTCCTGCTCTCCGTCTCCGTCCTGCCCTTCACCACCGCGCTGCTCGCCGAATATCTGGGGCACGACGGCCAGCGGACCGCGACCATCGTCTACACCGGCTGGTTCCTGCTGGTCGCACTCTCCTTCAACCTGCTCTGGGTCCACCCGCGCCGCGCCGGCCTGATCGCCGCCGACGCCGATCCCCGCGCCGTCGCCGACATCACCCGCCGCTTCCGCCTCGGCCCCCCGTCGTACATCCTCGCCTTCGCCGTCTCCTTCGTCCGCCCCGCCCTCGCCCTCGTCATCGCCGCCGCCCTCGCCCTCCTCTACCTCCTCCCCAAAAGGAGTTCGCCGAGCCGGACGCGACGGCGTAGGGGTAGACCCCCGTGTCTGCCCGCGCCCCCATGTTCGTCCCGCCCCCGCCTGTAGGGGCGGACCTCCGTGTCCGCCCGTCCCCCGCAGGGCCACCGCCGTCCCCCCCACACAATCGTCCCGCCATCCCCCGCCCGGCATGGCGTCCCCGCATCCCGCCCATTCATCCGGCTTGGACACCACGGAAACTCGCGGACACGGCGGTCTGCCCCTACGCCCATGGCGATGGGAGACGTCCCCCCGCCCGCGGCCCGCTCACACCGCGAAGACCTTCAACACCTCGTCGCCGTAATGGTTGATCACCTTCACCGCGATCCTCCCCGATGCCGGCGCCGGGAACGGCCGGCTCACCGTCCGGTACAGGCTCGCCCACGCCGCCTCGTAGATCTCCGCCCTCAGCGCGCGCTTCAGTTTGTCGTACGGCTCGTCCGCGCCCGTGAAATAGGCGTGCCGCACGAAGAACCCCTCGCCGTTGTACTCCGTGTCGATGAACCAGCAGGCGAT
>JBPCRG010000274.1:0-6160 GCA_050997095.1 Thermomicrobiales bacterium
CAGGAAGTGGCAGAACGACTTGATCGCCGACGTCTTGCGGGCGACGGTCGAGGTCGCGTAGTCCCGGGCGCGCAGATGCAGCACGTAGACCGAGAGGTGCCCGTCGCTCAACTCCGTCCATCGGGTGGCGGCGGTCTGGTGGTCCTCCTGGGGAGGCGCCGCGAGATAGCCGATGAACTGGGTCAGGTCGTTCCGGTAGGCGGAGATGGTGTTGCCGGAGAAACCGCGCTCCGACTCGAGCACGTGCAGAAAACGGTCGACGGATTCGTTCATCGCACTCCCCGTTCCGGCCGGCGCCTGTTCGGCCAATGGCATCGACGGCACGTCAGGCCACCGTCTCCCACGCTTGGAAGGGCAGGCCGAATGCGTCCGCGACCGCCTGGTAGGTCACGATCCCGTTCATGACGTTGATGCCCTTGGCCAGCGCCGGATCCTTGGCCGCGGCGCCCGCCAGACCGAAGTCCGCCAGCTCGAGCGCGTACGGCAGCGTCGCGTTGGCGAGGGCGAGGGTGCTGGTGCGGGCCACGGCTCCCGGCATGTTGGTCACGCAGTAGTGGATGACGCCGTCGACGAGATAGGTCGGGTCGCTGTGGGACGTGGGTTTGGACGTCTCGAAGCACCCGCCCTGGTCGATCGCGACATCGACGACCACCGACCCCGCGCGCATCGTCGCGATCATCTCGGCGGTGACGAGCTTCGGGGCCCGCGCCCCGGCGATCAGCACCCCGCCGATCACCAGATCCGCCTCGCGGACGGCCTCGGCGACGTTGGACCGGTTCGACGCCAGCGTGTGCAGCCGGCCATGGAGCGCCAGATCGAGGAATCGCAGCCGCTCGACGTTGCGGTCGATGATCGTGACGTTGGCCCCCATCCCGAGCGCGATCTGCGCGGCGTTGGCGCCGACGACTCCGCCGCCGATGATCGCCACGTTCGCGCCGGGTACCCCCGGCACGCCGCCGAGCAGCATTCCTCGGCCGCCGTTCGTGCGCTCCAGGTAATGCGCGCCGACCTGGACGGCCATGCGCCCCGCAACCTCGCTCATGGGCGTCAAGAGCGGCAGGGGGCCGTTGCCCTCCTGCACGGTCTCGTAGGCGACGGCCACGACGCGCTGGCGGATCAGCGCCTGGGTCTGCGCGAGGTCTGCGGCGAGGTGCAGATAGGTGAAGAGCAATTGCCCGGGCCGGAGCAGGTCGTACTCCGCGGCGGCCGGCTCCTTCACCTTGACGATCATCTCGGCTGCGGCGAAAACGCCATCATGCGAATCGCACAACTCCGCGCCCGCCCGCAGGTACTCGTCGTCGCCGAAACCGCTGCCCGCGCCCGCCGAACGCTCGACGAGGACGCGATGACCGTGCGCGACAAACTCCGAAACGCCGGCCGGCGTGGTCGAGACGCGATTCTCGCAGTCTTTGACCTCCTTCGGCACTCCGATGATCATGGTCTCGCCGCTCCACGTCGCTATATTCGGGAACCAGGCGACATCCGGCCCGATTCGTCGGCCCCCCCGTGCCTTCACGGCAGGAACGTCGACATCCGCTTCGTTGGAACTCTAACATAACGTTCGACTTGGGTGTCCGGACACCCTTGGCGCGGAGGAGGATTTCCCCTGCGTGGCCGCATCGTTTATCGTTGGATGACCTGTATCGATGCGACGGCCGGATGGCCGAACGGAGAAGGCGACCCCTGATGCTTCGTCGGCGATCTATCGTGAAGAGTTCCGGATTCGCCATCGTCATCCCGCTGCTCTTGCTGCTGAGCGCCTGCGGCGGCGGCGGAAGCTCGTCCCCGACCGTGCAGGCTCCTCCCGCGAAGACGGTCGCCGCCGCGGCGTCCGCCACGCCCGTCCGGGCGGCGGTCGGCGCGACCCCGGTCGGCTCGACGGTCGCCTCCCCGGTGGCATCGCCCGGCTCCGGCTCCCCGGCGGCTTCCCCGGGCTCCCCCTCTCCGGTCGCGTCCGGCGCGCAGCTGCCGCCGTTGACGCGGGCGCAGTTCCAGCGGCAACTGCTCGCGGCCTACCCGATGGAGGCGGCCGGGCGCAAGGGCGGCACGATCGTGCTCGGCGAGGCGGGCGACATCAGCACGCTGAACGCCCTGATCGCGAACGACGGCCTGACCCTCAATGTCGTCGGCGCGATCTTCGAGCCGCTGATCGGCGTCAGCCCGGTCGACGGCCGTCCCGTGCCCGCGCTGGCCGACTCGTGGGACGTCGCGCCGGACGGCGTGACCTACACCTTCCATCTGAACAAGCAGGCAACGTGGCATGACGGCGCCGACGTCACCGCCGACGACGTCAAGTTCAGCTTCGATGCGATCCTCGACCCCAACACCGGCAGCAGCTACACCTCGAGCGTGAACGAGGCGGTCGCCTCGTACCGCGTGATCGACGCCGACACGTTCGAGCTGACCGCGAAGGACCGGCTCGTCACCTTCTACTACGACGTCCCCGCGGCCGTCCTGATCGTGCCGAAGCACATCTGGGAGAAGGTCGGCTTCGAGAGCTGGACGTTCGACGGCGGCAGCACCGGCAAGGACCCGAGCCGCGTCGTCGGCACCGGCCCGTTCAAGTTCAAGGAGTGGTCCCAGGGCGACCACGTCACCCTGACGCGCAACGACCGGTACTACGATGTCGTGCCCGTGATCGACGAACTGAAGCTTCAGGTGCTGCCGGACGCCGAGGCGGCGACGCTGGCGCTCCAGACCGGGCAGACCGACATCCTGCAGATCATCCCCGCCGCGCAGACGAAGACGATCCAGGACACGCCCGGCCGCAAGGTCGACATCTACGACTTCTTCCAGCTCACCTTCTACGCGATGAACCTCGACCCGGCGAAGAGCGTGCTCTTCCAGGACGCGAAGGTCCGGCAGGCGCTCTTCACCGCGCTCGACCGCGATTCGATCACCCAGAACATCTTTCTCGGCTTCGGCCAGTCCGCGGTCGGGACCCAGCCGAAACTCTCGCCCGCCTACGCGCCGGACAAGATGACGCCCGCCTACGCCTTCGATCCGGTCAAGGCGAAGGCGCTGCTCGCGGAGGCGGGCTGGGTCGACACCAACAACGACGGCTCGGTCGACAAGGACGGCAAGGAGATGTCGTTCCGCCTCTCCTACGCGTCCGGCGACGCCACGGTGGACCAGATCGTCGCCTACATGCAGGAGGCGTGGGCGAAGGTCGGCGTCAAGATGGAGCCGGACGGGGCCGACTTCTCGGCGCTGCTCACCAAGCTCCAGACGCACTCATTCGACATGACCCTGCTCGCGTTCAACCTGTCGCCGGACGGAAGCCAGGGCCCGATCTTCACCTGCTCCGCGTACAAATCGGCATTCAACTACTGGCGATACTGCAACCAGGCCTGGGACCAGTTGGACGCGGCGCAGAAACGGGAGTTCGACCCGGAGAAGCGCGCCGCCCTGCTCGTGCAGCAATCCCAGATCATTTGGGGGGACCTGCCGATCGGGCCGATCCGCTTCGGCGTCGCCCGCACCGGCTACAACAGCCGGATCCACAACTTCCACCCGAACGGGTACGGCCTCCTCTGGAGCCTGCCCTACCTGTGGGTCGATCCCGCCTGATCGCGGACCCGAGCCCTGTCCCCGGATGGAACTACGGACACTCGGGCGCCGTACCCTCAGATAGGCGCGGGCGGCGGGGGGCAAAGCCGCCGCCGCCGCGCGGCGCAGGCCGTTTTTTTTGCCGGTGGTACCATTCCCCTGCGTGTCGTCCGGTCCGCGCGAGCGCAGGCACGGCGTGCAGGATCCCAAGGAGGCCGCGGTTGATCTCAAGCAATTTCCTGAGTGGCCTCTACATCGTCCCGGTTCTCGCGTTCCTGATTCTGATCCATGAATTCGGACACTACTTCGCCGCCCGGAAATGCGGCGTCAAAGTCGAGGAATTCGGGATCGGCATCCCGCCCCGGGCCAAGGGCTGGGAGCGGAACGGCATGATCTGGTCGCTCAACTGGATCCCGTTCGGCGGGTTCGTGCGGGTCAAGGGGGAGGACGGCGCGAACGCCGAGTCCGACTCGATGAACGCCAAATCGCCGCTCCAGCGGGCCTTCTTCCTCGCCGCCGGGGCCGGGATGAACCTCCTCCTCGCGGTCGTGTTGATGATCCTGGTCGTCGGCGTCAAGGGCATCAGCCACCAGAACGTCTACGTCAACGCGGTCTCCGACGGCTCCCCGGCGAAGAAGGCCGGGTGGCTCGAAGGGGACAGGATCGCCGAGATTTCGGGAAAGCGCGTCGGTCTGGTCGACGATGTGACCAACGCCACGTCCAACAGTGCCGGGCAGCCGATGACGGTGACCATCGAGCGGCGCGGCAAGCTGATCGACACCACGCTGATCCCGCGGGAGAACCCGCCCAAGAATCAGGGCCGGGTCGGCATCGGGCTCGCCTATCCGACGCAGTCCAACGTGATCGTGGCGAACGTGCTGCCGGGATCCCCGGCCGCGCTGGCCGGGATGCAGACCGGGGACAGGTTCGTCTCAATCAACAGCCGCCCGGTCACCGACTTCTTCGTGATCCAGCACGAACTCTCGCGGTACGAGGGGTTCACCGCCCCGATCCAATACGAGCGGGGAGGCTCGGTCGTCGACGCGAAGCTCGCGGTGCCGACGATCGACCCCGCGGCCGACGTCTTCACCGCGGTCGGGATGCAAAAGCTCGTCGCCGATCCGATCTTCGAGCGGATCCCCGCCGTGAAGGTCGTCCCCCGGGGGTTTCAGGAGGCGTACGGGGCAACGGTCCGGATGATCCACGGCATCAAGCAGCTCTTCTCGAGCCGCGAGAACCTGAAGCAGATCGCGGGCCCCGTGGGCATGGGCCAGCTGACGAGCGAGCTCGTCCAGAACAGCCCCTTCCCGGTCTGGTACGTGCTGGCGAACCTGATGATCATCCTCTCGCTCAACCTCGCGCTGCTGAACCTGCTGCCCCTGCCCGCGCTCGACGGCGGCCGACTGTTGTTCGTGCTCATCGAAGTCCTGCGCGGCGGGCGCAAGATAGCGCCGGAGAAGGAAGGACTCGTCCACTTCGCCGGACTGGTCATTCTGATCGGATTCATGTTCGTCGTCGGATTCTTCGACGTCAGCCGGCTGATCGGTGGACGCTCGTTCCTCCCGTGACGCCTGCTTTTTAAGGAGCCCTCGATCATGCTCGTTGCGCCTCGACGCAAAACCCGCGTCCTCTCGGTCGGAGGCGTCAAGATCGGCGGCGACAACCCGATCGTCGTCCAGTCGATGGCGACCGCCGACACCCGCGACCCCAAAGCCACCCTGCTCCAGATCGGACAGCTGGCGGAGGCGGGCTGCGAGATCGTGCGGATCGCCGTCCCCGACCGCAAGGCCGCGGCGGCGCTGCCGGACATCATCCCCTTCTCGCCGGTGCCGCTGATCGCCGACATCCACTTCGAGCACACGCTCGCGCTGAAGGCGATCGACGCCGGAATCCACGGCCTGCGACTCAACCCCGGCAACATCCGCAAACCCGAGGACGTGCGCGAGGTCGTGCGCAAGGCCAAGGAGCGCGGCATCTCGATGCGGATCGGCGTGAACTACGGCTCCGTTCCGCCCTTCACCGAGGAGTTCGTCGACGAGATGGCGAAGGTCGGCGCCAACCAGGTCCAGCTCCGCGCGGAGTGGATGGTGCGCACCGCGCTCGGCCACATCAAGATCCTTGAGGAGCTCGACTTCGGCGACATCAAAGTCAGCCTGAAGGCCTTCGAGGTGCCCGTGATGCTGGAGGCCTACCAGCGCTTCGCGGCGCTGCCGAACGACTATCCGCTTCACCTCGGCGTGACCGAGGCGGGCACCCCCCGCGCGGGCAGCGTGCGCTCGGCGGTCGGGCTCGGCACGCTGCTCGCGCTCGGGATCGGCGACACGATCCGCGTCTCGCTGACCACCGACCCGACCGAGGAGGTCTTCGTCGGCTTCGAGATCCTGAAGACGCTCGAGCTGCGGCAGAAGGGCCCGACGATGATCGCCTGCCCGACCTGCGGCCGGGTCGAGGTCGACCTCTTCACGATCGCGAACCAGATCGACGAGTTCCTGCTCCAGATCAAGGAGCCGAGCCGGGGGGCCGCGATGGGCTGCGTCGTGAACGGGCCGGGAGAGGCGCGGGACGCGGACGTCGGCCTGGCCGCGGGGAACTCGAAGGGCATCATCTTCCG
>JBPCRG010000275.1:0-3055 GCA_050997095.1 Thermomicrobiales bacterium
GGATGGCCCGGAGGCGTCCGGTCCGCCTGCTCGCCGACCGCGACGTGATGGTCGCCGCCCCCGAGGACGTGATCCTCGGCAAGCTCTGGTATTACTCCGAGGGCGGAGGCGACCGCCACCTGCGCGACGTGGCGGGGATCTTGCGCGTGACGGGGGAAGGGGTGGGCCGCGCCGAGGTCGAGCGGTGGGCGGCGGAGCTCGGCTACCTGGAGGTCTGGCGGCAGATCGTGGCGAGGGTGGACGCGCCCGACCCGCCCCCCGGGCCGGGGACACCGTGAGGGCGGCCTCGCGCCCGGGGTCGCCAGCCGGCCCGCGATCTGCGATGATCGGCGGGGACGCCCCCCCTTCCCCGCCGCCGCCCCTCGTGTCCCCTCGCATGCTCTGGTCCACCGGCGGGTTCACGCTCAGGCTCCGAGGCGCGGGGCGGTTCGCCACGACGGGCTCCCCGCACGGGGTGATCGGCCGCGACCCGAGGGCGCTCCTGCGCCTCGACGACCCGGCCGCCAGCTTCCGGCACGTCTACCTGCACCTGGACCGCCGGGGGCTGTTCGCCGTGGACCTCGCCACCCGGACCGGGACCCGTGTCGGGGCTCAGGGCGCACCGTCCGGTTGGCTCGCGCCGGGGGACGTGTTGGAGGTCGCCGGGCACGAGGTCGAGGTCGTCGAGGTCCGGGTCGGGGCGGGCGACCCCGCGCCCCCGCCCGGCCTGGGCGCGAGCCCCCTGGACGACGCCGGCGACGCCCCCCTCGCGAGCCTGGCCCTGCTGCCCCGCGAGCCCGGCAGCGAGCCCCTCCGGATCAACTCCGAATTGGTCTTCGCCGGGCGGTCCGCCGCCTGCGCCGTCCCGGTGCGCGGCCCCTCGGCCATGCGGGTCCAGTGCGTCCTGTTCCGCACCGCCGGGGCCGCCTACGTGGTGGACCTCGTGGGCCAGGGGACCTGGCGCAACGACCGCCTGGTCCGGGGGGCCGAGCGGATCGGCGACGGCGACTCGCTGATGATCGGTTCGCAGAGGTACTCGTGCCGGGTGGACCTGCCCGGCGCGAGGCGTCGCGCGCTGCCCGGGCCGAGCCTGGGGGCCACGCTCTCGGTGTCGCGCCCCGAGCCCTCCACGCCGCGCGAGGTCGCCCGCCTCGAAGACTTCGCGCCGCCGCTGGACCTGATCCCGCCCGAGGCCCGGGCCGCCGTGCTCGGGTGGCTCATGAACCAGATCCAAGCCCGGCTCGACGACGCCCACCGCCGCCAGGCCGACTTCCAGACCGAGCTGGTCCGGCTCGTGGGGGACATCCACAGGGATAATCATACGATCCTGCAAAAGCATCTGGAGAGGTCGGAGGCGATCCACGACGAATTGGAGATGCTGCGGGACGAGATGAGCCGGAGGTTCGGCCCCGGCGCGGGGGGTTCCCCGGCGCTGCCAGCGCCCCGCCCGACGCCCCTGAACATCGCGCCGGTCGCCCCGCCCGACGACCCCGAGGCCGCCGCCGGGTGGCTCATCAACCGCGTGAGCCAGCTCGACCAGGAGAGCCGGTCGAGCTGGAAGGACCTGATCGGGAAGCTCTCGGGGCGCAGGCCGTCGGAGTGAGGTCGAGGCGGTTCGGCCGCTACGCGGGCATCGCCTCGCCGACCATCTCGAATCGCCCCGCGCGTCGGTCCATGCCGCCCATTGTCCCGAACCGGCGAGCGAAGTCAATTTGGGCCGGGGAATCCTTGGGGCTACGCCTCCCAGGTTGCGCAGTCGTCGTCGAGGAATCAGAATGTCCCCTTCGCCTTCCCCGACAGATGCCAAAATCCATAGGCGCACCCGCCAGGATCAGGGGGGATCATCGAGGCGGTTGGACAGCGGTCGAATGCCCGAGGGGTTTCTCGGCTCCGTCGATCCCGGCAACCGGCCGTCGGGCGTCAACCCCGCGAGGGAGTAAAACTCCGCAAGCAACTTATCATGTTTCTCGGAGTTGATGCGACGCACTTCGCGGACTTCCTCGTAGAAGGCGTCATCGACGACCAGACGCGGACGGGTCCGCGCGGCCTTCCGCCTCGGGCGGGGCGAGTCCCCCGGAGGCATCGCCGGGATCGGCTCCGACCCCGCGATTGGGTTCGTTTCGTCGCGGGCGTGGACGTTGGCCGCCGGCGCGATTGGGTTCGTTTCGTCGCGGGCGTGGACGTTGGCCGCCGGCGCGATTGGGTTCGTTTCGTCGCTGGCGTGGATGTTGACCGCCGGCGCGATTGGGTTCGTTTCGGCGCGGGCGTGGATGGGGACCGCCGGCGCGATTGGGTTCGTTTCGTCGCGGCGATGCCACGCCTCGGCCGCCGATGCCGATCGGTGCCGCAGCCTCGGCTCGTCCAAAGGCTTGTTCTCGGGCTTTCGCATCTGCTGCCGCGCCCACTGCAAGCGCCGCAGGCACGACCCCTCGTAGCGACGCAGACGCGCCAGGTCTCGATCTTCGTCGGCCGACAAACCCAGAACCGCCGCGCGCCGAGCCCGCTCGTCCCGCGCGGGCATCGCCTCCGCAAGCAACCCATCCAGGCGACCAATCTCCTCCGCGACGATCCCCCGCCGATGCTCCGTTCTCTCCGCTTCCGACCCCCCATTCAAAGGGGAGGCCGCACCCGTCCGAAGCGCCTCGGGGACGCCGAGCAAGTCATGCGCCAACGACTCCTGAGCCTCGCCCCAGCCCCCGTCCTCCAACGCCCGCCCCAGAGCCATCCACCATTCCAGCAGCATCCGGCACCCGGCCTGACCCGACCGCAACCGAGCGCAGGCCAGACCCGGGTTGCTGGTCCGCCAGGCCGAAACCTCCTCGGCCTCGCGCTTTCGATCCTCGTCCCACGACTCCTCCGCGCGGCGAGCGAGTTCCTCGCGAACCACCGCCTCCCGCGCGCGGCACCGCTCGACGCGGCGACTCTCGACGGCGACGACCTCGAGCAGCCAGGTCTGAAACGAATCGAAGGGCCGAAGCGAGCTATGCCACTCGGCCATCCGCTCCCGAACCGCCTCGGCTTCCCCCTCGGGAAGGACGATCCCTTCGCCCGAGAGCCCATGAGTCAACGCATTCCG
>JBPCRG010000293.1:0-2660 GCA_050997095.1 Thermomicrobiales bacterium
TCGTCGAGCCGGTTCGAGGCGAGTTCGTCCGGGGAGAAGAGGCGGAAATTCGCCTGCTCCGCGTTGCGCTGGAAGACTTGGCTCAGCATCTTGCCGAAGGGGCGGGTGTTCTCGACCGCCGACGCGCCGCGGCCGTCGGGTGCGACTGCGACCGCGAACTCCCGGAAATCGGGCACGTCGAGGTCGAGCCGGATCTTCCCGCCGTTGGCATGCGGGTTTGCCCCGAGCCGCCGATCCCCCTTGGGCGCGAGCTCCGCCAGCTCGGGGAGCAGCCGACCGCGCTCGTCGAAGAGGCGCTCCGGCGCGTACGACCGCAACCACGTTTCCAGCTGCGCCAAATGCGCGACGTTGGTCTTGACGCCGGAAAGCGGGACCTGATGGGAACGGGAAGTCCCTTCGACCGGCACGCCGTCGACTTCCCGGGGCCCCGTCCAGCCCTTCGGCGTCCGCAGCACGATCAGCGGCCAGCGGGGCCTGTCGGAGACGCCATGCTCGCGCGCGTCGCGCTGGATCTCGCGGATCCGGTCGTGGCAGGCGTCGAGCGTCGCCGCGAACGCCTGATGCACGGACGCCGGATCGTCGCCCTCGACGAACCGCGGGTCGTAGCCCTGGCCCTCGAAGAAGCCGCGCAGCTCGGCGTCGGTCGAGCGCCCGAAGACCGTCGGATTGGCGATCCTGTAGCCGTTCAGATGGAGGATCGGCAGGACCGCGCCATCGCGGGCCGGGTTGAGGTAGCTGATCCCTTTCCAGGAGCCCGCCAGCGGCCCCGTCTCCGCCTCGCCGTCGCCGACGACCGCCGCGACGAGCAGATCGGGATTGTCGAACGCGGCGCCGAAGGCGTGGGTCAGCACGTACCCCAATTCGCCGCCCTCGTGGATGGAGCCGGGCGTGGTCACGCTGACGTGGCTGGGGATGCCGCCGGGGGTCGAGAACTGGCGGAAGAGGCGGCGGATGCCCTCATCGTTCTCGGTGATCTCCGGGTAGACCTCGGAATAGGTCCCTTCCAGGTAGACGTTGGCGACCAGCGCGGGCCCGCCGTGGCCCGGCCCGGCCAGATAGATGACGACGGCGTCCCGCTCCCGCACGAGCCGGTTGAGATGGACGTAGATCAGGCTGAGGCCCGGCGAGGTGCCCCAGTGGCCGAGCAGGCGCGGCTTGACGTGCTCGGGCCGGAGGGGTTCGCGCAGGAGCGGATTCTCTTGGAGGTAGATCTGGCCGATCGTTAGATAGTTGGCGGCGGCCCAGTAGCGCGTCATCCGGTCGAGCAGTTCCGGGGAAAGCGGGCCGTCGGGCGCGGCGGCAGGAACGGCCGGATCAATCCCTCGGACGACGGACGAGATGGCGGTGTCAAAGTGCAGCATGTGTCTCTCCTTGATGGGTCGTGACGGGCCAGGGTTCAAGGCGACGAGATCCTTCGTTCCTCAGGATGACCGCCGAGGAGGTCGTCTCAGCATGTCATTCTGAGGCACGAAGAATCTCGTTCTGCTCTCTTCACGGCACGTTTCTCAGGACGTGACGAGTCGCAGAGTATGGCGCGCGACGGTCATCTCCTCGTCGGTGCGCATCACGCGGACGGTCACGGAGCCGTCGGTCGTCGAGATCACGGCGTCGTGGGCGTCGTTCCTTTCCGGGTCGATCGAGATCCCGATGAAGTCCAGGCCGGCGCAGATCCGGCTCCGGACCGGGGCGGAACGCTCGCCGGCGCCTCCAGTGAAGATGAGCGTGTCGACTCCGCCAAGGATGGCGGCTAGTCCGGCGAGATGTTTTTTCGCGATGTGGTAGAAAAGCGCGACGGCCGAGCGCGCGCCACCGTCCGCCTCCTCGGCCGCGAGCAGATCGCGCAGATCCTGGCTCGTCCCGGAGACGCCGAGCAGTCCCGACTCCTTGTTCAGCAGGCGGTTGATCTCGTTGGGGGACAGGCCGCGGACTTGCAGCAGGTAGAGCAGCAGGCCGGGGTCGAGGTCGCCGGGACGGGTCCCCATCATCAGGCCGCCGGTGGGGGTGAAGCCCATGGAGGTGTCGACGCTTCGCCCGTTCTCGACCGTGACCATGCTCGCCCCTGACCCGAGGTGGGCGATCACCACCCTGCCGCGCGCCGCCGCCGGGCCGATCCGCGCCAGCTGGGCCATGATCGACTCGTAGGAGAGGCCGTGAAACCCGAAGCGGCGGACGCCCTCGTCCGAGAATCGTCGCGGCAGCGGGAGCAGCTTCGCCACTGCGGGCATGGTCTCGTGGAAATGGGTGTCGAAGCAGGCGACCTGCCGGAGGTCGGGGAAGCGGTCGGCGAGGAACCCGATCGCCGCGACCGCCTGCGGCAGATGGTCCGGGTCGACCGCGAACCATTCGCGCAGGTCGGCCAGCATCGCATCCGAGACGAGTTCCGGCGTCGCGTGCCGCGTCCCACCGTGGACGACCCGATGCCCGGCGGCAGCGATGCCCGAAAGCAGCCCGCGCCGCTCGACCTCGGCGACCAGCCACTCCAGCGCACCCGCATAGTCGGCGAAACGGCCGGATTGGACGTCGGGCGCACGGTCGGGCAGCGCCACCGTGCATTGCCCCTGCCCGGCTCCGATCCGTTCGACCTGCACGCTGCATTGCCGCGCCGGATCCTCCGCGCCCGGCTGGACTGCGTAGACCGCGGCCTTGACGCTGGACGACCC
>JBPCRG010000325.1:0-2967 GCA_050997095.1 Thermomicrobiales bacterium
GCCGAGTTCGGCGCGGCCCTGGTGGACGTGGTGCCGCTCGTCGTCCTGATCGGCGGCACGATCAGCAGCATCTATGCGGGGCTCGTGACGCCGACCGAGGCGGCCGCGGTGAGCTGCGCACTCGCCATAGTGATCGCCGGCGTCTGGGGCGAGTTCAATGTGGCCATCCTGAAGGCCGCGCTGCAGACCGCCATCCGCGTCTGCGGCAACATCCTGTTCATCATCTACGCCGCGTTCGTCTTCTCCTACGCGATCAGCTACGCGGGCGTCGGCGAGCAGATCACCGGGTTCCTGGTCGGGCTCAAGCTCAGCCGGCTGGAGTTCTTCCTCGCGCTGTTCGTGCTCTACACGGTGCTGGGATGCCTGGTCGAAAGCCTCGGCATGATCGTCGTCACGGTGCCGCTGCTCTACCCGGTGCTCGTGCAATACGGGATCGATCCGGTCTGGTTCGGCGTGATTCTCGTCATATTCATCGAGATGGGGCAGATCTCGCCGCCCATCGGCATCAACCTGTTCGTCATCCAGAGCATCTGGACCGGCAAGCTGAAGGACGTCGTCTGGGGCACGTTTCCGTTCCACCTGCTCATGTTCGTGCTCCTGATCCTCCTCGTCCTCTTTCCCGGCCTCGCGCTGTGGCTGCCGTCCGGCGCCGCCGGCCCATAGGTCCAACCATGTTCGCACCCCCTCCCGAGATCCAGACCAGGCTGTTCGCCCGTCTTCCCGACCACTTCCGCAAGGCCGATCCGGACAATGCCTGGGCCGCGGTGAACCGCCGGGGCGCGCCGCTCGACAGCTTCCTCGAAGGGCCGTCCTTCGACCGCGACGGCAATCTCTACGTCGTGGACATCCCGTATGGCCGCGTCTTCCGCATCTCGCCCGCGGGCGAGTGGACGCTCGTCACCCAGTACGACGGGGAGCCGAACGGACTCAAGATCGACCGGGGCGGCCGGATCGTCATCGCCGACCACCGGCACGGCCTGATGGAGCTGGACCCGGCGAGCGGCCGTCTCACGAGCCTCCTGGAACGCCGCTGGTCCGAACGCTTCAAGGGCGTCAACGACCTCGTCTTCGCGTCGGACGGCGACATCTACTTCACCGATCAGGGTCAGACCGGCCTGCACGACCCGACCGGCCGGGTGTACCGGCTGCGGACGAACGGGCAGCTCGATCTCCTCGTCGGCACCGTCCCGAGCCCGAACGGGATCGTGCTGAACGGCGCCGAGCACGTCCTTTACGTGGCGGCGACGCGCGGCAACGCGGTCTGGCGCGTGCCCCTGATGCCGGACGGGACCGCCTCCAAGGTCGGGATCTTCGTCCAGCTCTCGGGCGGCCTCGGCGGCCCCGACGGACTCGCGATGGACGAGGAGGACAACCTCGCCATCGCCCATGCCGGGCTCGACGCCGTGTGGATCATGAGCCGGCTCGGCGAGCCGCTCCATCGCGTGCGCTCCTGCGCGGGCGTCCTCACCACGAACCTCGCCTATGGCGGCCCCGACCGGCGCCAGCTCTTCATCACCGAGTCGGAGACCGGAAGCATTCTCTTAGCCAAGCTCCCGGTCGCCGGCCGGGCGATGGCCTCGCATCGCTGAGGAAGCGGGCTCTCAGGCGCCCGTGTAGCGCGGCCGGCGCTTCTCGAAGAAGGCGTTGACGGCCTCGCGCTGGTCGGCGGTGTGCTGCACGAGCGCCTGCATGCCCGCGACCATCTCCAGATGCGCGGGCAGGCTGATCTGCGGCGCCTCGCGCAGCAGCTTCTTGCACAGCCGCAGCGAGTGCGGCGGCTGCGCCGCGAGCCGGCGGGCGAGCGCGCGCGCGTTCTCCATCAGCTCGGCCGCCGGCACGACGCGGGAGGCGATGCCGAGCCGCACGGCCTCCTCCGCCTTGATGAACTCGCCGGTGAAGGTCATCTCGGCCGCCCGCGAAGGCCCGACGAGGCGGGACAGGAACCAGGCGCCCCCGTCCCCGGAGACGAGCCCCATCCGCATGAAGCTCTCGGCGAACTCCGCGTTGTCGGCCGCGATCCGGATGTCGCACATCAGGCTGAGGTCGCAGCCGGCGCCCACGGCGTGCCCGTTCACGGCCGCGATCGCGGGCACTTCGAGGTCGTACATGGCCATCGGGATGCGCTGGATGCCGTGCTGGTAGCCCCTGCGGATCTCGGCCGGGGAGCCGGCGAACAGGCCGGTGCGCTCGTGCATCTCCTTGACGTTGCCGCCGGACGAGAAGCTCTTGCCCGCGCCGGTGAGGATGACGCAGCACACGCTCATGTCGCGGTTGATCCGGTCGCAGTGGCGGACGAGCGCCTCGACGATATCGGGCGAGATCGCGTTGCGGGTCTCCGGCTCGTTGAGGGTCAGCGTGACGACGCCGCCCTCCTGCTCGTACAGCACATGGTCGCTCATCGTCCGTCTCCTCCGCCCGTCGTCCTGACCGCTTCGCCGCTCTCATCGTAGATGGCCGTGATCGCCTGCCGCATCGCGGCGACGATCCGCGCCTCGTCGCGCATGACCGTGCGGCTCGAACCCGCCGCCCCTATGACGATGTTCCGGCCATCCGTCGCAGCCTCCGGGAGCCCCATCGAGATGTGCCCGCCGCCCGGCGTCACGAGGGAGTCCGACAGGAAATATCCTTGCCGGCGGAACGTCTCGACATGCCGGAGGACCTGATCCCCGTTGATCGGGGGCACGTTCGGCACCTCCGCGTTGGTCCGCTGGACCAGCGCCCGGACGGCCTTCGGGCCGTCGTCCCGGAGGAGCGCTAAGCCCGCCGCCGACCAGACAAGCAGCCGGCATGTCCCGACCGGAATGTGGATCGGGAAGCCGCTCTCGGTCTCGAGCACATGGATGTACTGGGCGTAGATGCCGTTGCGCGCCGCGAGTGTGACGGTGAGGCGCGTCGCGTCGGCGATGGTCCGGATGAGGCGGATCAGGGTGCCGTCGCTGATCGCCGGGCCGGAGATCCAGGAGCCGA
>JBPCRG010000339.1:0-6333 GCA_050997095.1 Thermomicrobiales bacterium
GCCATCGACTACGCCCTCGACCGCGAGAACTTCAGCGGCGTCCCGATCCCCGCCCTGATGCACACCAACGGCAACGCCGCCGCCCGGGACGACGACGGCCGACCAATCCGCAACGGGCGCGGCGACATCCAGTTCCAGCGCTCGCCGATCTGGCTCGACGAGCACTACTTGCTCGGGCCCGAGGCGGGCCACGCGAACTGGACCGGCCAGTCGGGCCTAGCGACGAAGACCAGCCACGCCATCTTCCTGACCAGCGCGGTCTTCCAGAGCATGCGCCAGGAAGGCAAATCGGTCGCCGCGTTGATGTTCAACGTCAAGGGCCCGGATCTGCTCTGGCTCGACAAGCCCGCCCTGCCCGACGAGGAGATGGAGGAGGCGTACCGCGCCGGCGGGTTCGGCGGCCTGGACGGGAAGGACCTCGCCGCCTACGAGGCGCTCGACCTGCGGCACGACCCGTTCGCCAATCTGCACATCTTCGCCCCCTTCAAACCCGGCCAGCAGCCGATGGCCGACCACACCGGCGGCGGGGTCGTCCGGCTGGGCGGCAAGCTCGACCACTCGCGGCTCAACACGCTGCGCAACGGCGGGGGCGAGACTGCCTGCGTCCATCCCGTGCTTTGGGAACTGCTGCCCCTGCTCTGGCGCCCCCACAAAGTCTTCGAGCACACCGACCTCGACGACAAGCTCTTCGGCTTCATCTCCGAGATCCGCGACGTCCGCGGCATCACCACGCTGGACCAGCTCGACAAGCTCTTCACCGAGATCGAGGCCCACTTCCAGGGGGAGGGGCCCGACGGCAAGACGCCCTCGGAGTGGCGCGGCCACCACCAGTTCACGATCCGCAAGGCGAGAAACCGCTTCAACAACCTCGCGACCAAGTTCGGCGGGTTGCTGACCGACGGCGCGGTCGACTACGGAAACCTGCCCAAGGTTGACGCGGAGTTCGGCGACCAGGAGGTCCGCGTCGTCGACATCGCCGCCTGCAACACGAATGTGCAGGAGGTGCTGGTCAACTCGATCATCGGCGAGGTCTGGAAGAAGGCCGAGCACGGCTCGCTCGGCGTCGACAAGGTGATCGTCTTCGTCGACGAGCTGAACAAGTACGCGCCGGGCGGCGGCGAGGGCGGGCTGCGCGACACCCTGGTCGACATCGCCGCCCGCGGCCGCCACCTCAACGTCGTCCTCTTCGGCGCCCAGCAGTTCCGCTCGAAGGTCGACACCGAGATCCTGGGCAACTGCGGCACGTCGTTCTACGGCCGGATCGGCGACGAGGAGATCATCAACCCCTCCTACCGCTCGCTCTCCGACACCGCCAAGGCCGAGCTGCTGGGGCTGCCGAAGGGGAGGCTGCTGGTCCGCCACGCGCACTTCCGCGCCCCGGTCTTCGGCGCCTTCCCCCACCCGCCGACCATCCCGGGCATGGTCGGGCAGAAGGTCTTCAACGCGGGGCGGAAGGCGGGCGACAGCCACCCCGGCGACGCGCTCTACCGCCTGATGCTGCGGCTGATGCCGACCGGGCAACCCTCCAAGAGCGAAGTCCGCACCCATTGCGAGGGATTCACCGCCGAGACGATCGACAGCTTCTGCGACCAGGTCCAGAAGGCGACCGAACGCGCCCGCGGCACGTCGGGCGAGCGGATCACCGCCTGGTCGCGCGCGAAATCGGTGATCGGGTCGAACCCCGGCCTGAAGGCCTCCGGCAACGGGCATCGGGCGTGAAGCCGCTGCGGATCGCCCACCTCGCCGACACGCAGCTGGGCTACCGGGCGCTCTTCAAGAGCGACCCGGTCTCCGGCCGGAACCAGCGCGCCGTCGACTTCGAGCGCGCCTATCAGACGGCGGTCGACGACATCCTGACCCGCGGGGTCGATCTCGTGGTCCACGCGGGCGACGTCTTCCACCACACTCGGCCGTCGTGGGCGGCGATCCGCGCCTTCGTCCGCCAGACCCGCCGCCTGAGCGAGGCCGGTCTGCCGCTGCTCGTGATCGGCGGCAACCACGACACGCCGCGCCTGCGCACCAGCGGCTCGGTCTTCTCCGTGCTCGAGCTGGCGTTGCCCGGCACGCGCTTCGTGACCGGGTACGAGCAGGAGGGCGTCGAGTTTCCCGGGCTCGATCTTCTGGTGACCGCGATCCCGCACGGCAAACTGGTCGACCCCCTCGGCCCGAGCGCGATCCCGGCCCCCGGCGTGCGCAACGTGCTGGTCACGCACGGGATGGTCGCCGGGCTGAAGTTGAAGGGCCGTCCGCACGAGCCGGGGGAGGAGGACGTGGCCGACTTCCTGTTGGGCGAGGACTTCGACTACATCGCGCTCGGGCACTACCACGTCTTCGACCGCGTCCGCAGCAACGCCTGGTACAGCGGCTCGACCGAGCGCACGGGCTGGGGCGACGAGGACGTCGATCCCGGCTACGCGCTCGTCGAGATCGGCGAACCGGGGGCGGGCGCGGCGGCCACGCACATCCCCGTCGGCGGGCGCCCGATGCGGACGCTGGCGGCGGTCGACGGCGACGGCCTGGCGGCGGCCGAGATCGCGGAGATGGTGCTCGCCGAGATCGGGCGCGAGGTCCCCGCCGACGGGATGGCCCGGGTCGAGCTGCGGAACACGCCGCGCGTCGTCCGGCGCGAGGCGGAGACGCTGCTGCGCCGCGCGGCCGCCGACCTCGTCTGGTCGCTTCAGGTCTTCTCCCCGGCCGACATCCTCGCCGGGTTCGGCGAGCGGAGCGGCGACGGCGTCGTCACCGACATCGGCGGGCTCTTCGAGGAGTTCCTGGGCCAGCGCGACTTCGATCCGGCATTCGCGGACGCCTTCCGCTTGCGCGGACGGCAGGCCCTTGAGGACGCGGCGAGGACGCTCGAGCACGCCGACGCGACGGAGGACTCCGCAGCGTGATCCTCGCCGAGCTGGAGATCGAGGACTACAAGCAATTCTACGGACGGCACCGCTTCACCCCGCCGCCCGAGGGCATCGTCGCGATCATCGGCCCCAACGGCGCGGGCAAGACCACCCTCTTCGAGGCGATCGAGTGGTGCCTCTACCAGCCGCGCGAGATTCCCGCCGACGAGGTGCCGACCCGCGGGCAATCCGCCCGACCGCGCGTGCGTCTGGTGCTGGAGGACCCCGAGCGGGCGGTCCGTTACGTGATCGAACGCTCGCTGAAGAAATCGGGGACCGCCACCGCCGAGATCTACCGGGAGGACGCGCCCGAGAGCCCGATCGTGCAGGGGTCGAAGGCCGTCACGGAGTACGTGGGCCGGCAGTTGATCGGGCTCGGGCACCGCGCCTTCGTCTCGACATTCTTCACGCGCCAGAAGGAATTGACCTTCTTCGGGTCGCTGCGCGAGACGGAGCGCCGGCGCGAGGTCAGCCGCCTGCTCGGCTTGGAGACGATCCGCGAGGCGCAGCAGCTGATCGCGGCCGACCGGGGTCTGGCCAGGAATCAAGCGTCGAACGCGCTGTTCCAGCATCAGGAGGCGAGTGAGGGGCGCGACTTCGCCGCGGAGCGCGACGAGGCGGACCGCCAGCTGGCGGAGCGCGCACTCGTCTGGGAGACCGCCGAGCAGCGGCTCAAGCAGGCCGTCGCCGCGCACGACAACACGAAAATCCGTCACGAGGCGATGCAGGCCGTCCAGCGCGAAGACGCCGCGCTGCTGCATCGCGCGACGGAGGCGACGGGGAATGAGCGCGCCGCGATGGCGCGGAGCGCGGCCGCGGTCGAACAATTGAAGCGACTCGACGACGCGTCCGCGCGCCGGACCGCAGCCGCCGCCGTGGCCGCGCAGCAGCCGGCCCGCGAAGGGACGGTCCGGGCGTTCGACCTCGCGCTTGAGCGCTTCAACCACCGCCAACGTCTGCTCGTCGATCTCGAACGGTTCGACGGGAGGGCGGTCAAGGCCTCATCCGATCTCCAAAGCGCGGTCCAGGAGATCGACGCCGCGGAGCTGACCGGTTGGAGATGGACCGAGGAGAACCGGGCGCGTCCGGCCGATGGGGTGCATCGGCTCATCCACGTCGCGGAATCCGTCGACGCGCCGGGAGCGACGGAACGCGCGGAAGTCCTGATCGCCGCGCGGTCGCTGGAGGCGCATCGCGTCGGCCTTGGCATGCGCCTGACCAAATATCGGGGTCGTCTCGTCGATCTCCAGAAACGGCGTGACGATCTGATCGAAGGTGGAGATCCGCGCATCGAGTTCGAGCGGCTCGAGGAGCGCCGCCGCGCGCAGACCCGCCGGATCGAGGAGGCGCGGGCGGCCGCGCGCGGAACGCAGGCCGACATCGAGAAGATCACGCCGGTGATCGCCAAGCTCGGCGCGAAACGGTTCGCCGGGGAGCGGTGCCCGACCTGCGGCCAGGCATTCGACGAAGAGACGGCGGCCGAGACGATCGCCTATCTCACTGTGCAGCTGAGGGCGTTCGAAGGGGCGCGGCAGAAGGCCGAAGGCGAGCGGCAGGCGTTGGAGGCCGAAGCCAAGGCGCTCGATGAGACGATGCGCTCCGCCAAGGCGGAGGTGGAGGCGCTGGCGTCGGCGTTGACCAGTCTGGACGACGGCACGCGCCAGACCGTCGACCTCGAACGGGAGACCGCCGAGGCCGAGGAGGCGCTCCGCGCTCACCTTGCATCGTGCGGCCTGACCTCGACGCCGTCGGAGGCGGACGTCCGCCGGGCGAACGACACCGCCAAACTGCTGACCCGCATCGCCGGCTCGCTGCGCCTGCTGCGCTCGCTCGAGAACGCGCTGCGCGACTGCTCCGACGGCCGATCGGTCGCCGACGCCGCCCTTCAGGATCTCGGCGGCGCCGTCTACGACGCCGACGGCCACGGGCGGGCACGCGCCGCGCTCGACGAGGCGGTCGCGGCGCGGGTCTCGATCCAGGAGATCGACCGCGATCTCGCCCGCCGCCCCGCGCTCGAACGCGAGCTGTCCGAGGCGGGCGCTGCGGTCACTTCCGCTCAGGCACTCCGGCGCGAGCTCGCCGACGCGAGAGCAGCGCTCGCCTTCGACCCCGCCGGGCTGGAGGCGGCGCGGGAGGATCGCGAGACGGCCGTGGCGGCGGAGCGGGCGGCCCGGGACGCTTCCGGGGTCGCGGGCGAGGCGCACCGGAGCGCGTTGACCGTGCGGAATCGTCTGCACGCGGATCAGGAGCGGATCGAGGCGCTGGCGGCGCGCGCGATCGAACGGCAGCGCGACGCCGACCAGCTCGACCGGATGTACGAGGAGTTCAACCAGTTTCAGCGCTTCGTCGCGATGCGCCTGGCACCGCAGCTGGCCGACCACACCAGCGAGCTGCTGCGCTCGATCACCGAGGACAAGTTCGACAAGGTCGACTTCACCGACAGCTACGGAATCGAGGTCTTCGACGGTCCGGACGAGAAGTTCCCGATGGAGGAGTTCTCCGGCGGCGAGCGCGACGTGATCGCGCTCTGCGCCCGGCTCGCGCTGTCGCGCTTCATCGGCGGCCAGGCCAAGAACCCGCCGGGGTTCCTCGTCCTCGACGAGGTCTTCGGCTCCCTCGACCGCGACCGGCGGGCGCAGGTGCTGGAGACGCTCGGCTCGCTGGCCGGCACCGCCAACGCCTTCCAGCAGCTCTTCATCATCAGCCACGTCGACGACGTCCGCCTCTCTCCGATCTTCAACGAGATCTGGCGCGTGAGCGAGGGGCCGGACGGTGTCAGCGCCCTTGAGAATCTCTCGCAAACCGGAGGCACGGAGGACGGGTAGAGGGCCTTAGCGGTGCGTCCAACGCATGGGTCGTCGTCGAACGGGGACGGCCCCCTTTCCCCCCGGCCCGCACCCAGAGGGTACCCGCCCCGAGTTCGGGGGGGGAAGGGGGATGCGACGTCGGGCATGACGAATGCTGTTGGACAACGCACCCAGGATGACGGCGGAGGAGACGCGCCCCACTTGTCATCCTGACGACGGAAGAATCTCGTTGGTCTTGGAATGTCAGACGCGTACTCGAAGTTGGATCACTGACTGAAGTGCGCATCGTCAGGTGTCGTCGGCCCACCCACACGACGGTTCTCGCTCCTCTCGAAGAGATTCCTCGACTCCGCCTGCGCGCTTCGCTCGGAATGACGATCATCGGCAGTTCTGCAAATTGATCAAGCATAGGGCTCTCAAACGGCACCGCGGTTTTCTTTGCCCGGTTCAAGAGGCGTCGGGACCCGACGATCCGATGGCTCCGCCGCCCGGCTCGGCGCGGAAGACCTAACCCAACACGGGGCTCGTGAATTCCGTCGCCAAACAATCCATCACGATCCGGTCGAGACGGCGGCCGCCGATCAGCGTCACATGCCGCCGCCGCCCCGCCTCCCGGAAGCCCGCGCGGG
>JBPCRG010000438.1:0-5698 GCA_050997095.1 Thermomicrobiales bacterium
GAATCGGGTCGAGATCGCGTGGCGTCGTCATCTGGGCTCCCTCATCATGCACTCGTCGAGCGGCGCGGCCCGTGCGCCGCGCCGTCCGTCTTCGCGTTCCATCGCCACCGGTGACCGCGCCGGCCGGAAAAACGATACTTCCGGCCGGCTCCGCAGTTTCGGCCCGATCGAACTCTGGTTGACGTGAGGGAGACTATAACCCGGACCGGCGCCTGTCAATGAACGGGCGCGCCGGATGTGCGGGAGCGGGCGGTTCGTAGGGCGTTGCGCCCAATGCCGAGGAGCGTGATGTCCATGATGTCCATCAAGGGTGAATCTCCCGCCCTCGCCCGCGTCCGCGTCGGCGTGGTCGGCACGGGCGGGTGGGCCCAGGGCGCCCATCTGCCGGGCTTCGCGGGGTTCGCCGACGCCGAGGTCGTCGCGGTCGCCGGTCTCGACCGGGTGGAGGCCGAGCGCGCGGCGGCCGAGTTCGCGGTTCCCGCGGTCCACGCGTCCGCCGCCGGGATGATCGCCGCGGGGGGGCTGGACGCGGTCGCCATCGTCACCCCGGACGACCAGCACGCCGGGATCGCCCGCGCCGCGCTCTCGGCGGGTCTGCATGTGCTGTGCGAGAAGCCGCTCGGCGTCACCGTCGCCGAGGCAGGAACGCTGGCCGACGCGGCGGCGGGGGCGAAGGTCCGCACCAAGATGGGCTTCACGATGCGCCATGCCCCGGCGATGCGGCGGCTGCGGGAGCTCGTCGCGGGCGGGGAGATCGGCGAGCCGCGCACGCTGCAGGCGTTCCAGCAGAACGGCCAGTTCCTCGACCCGGCGACGCCCTTCCATTGGAAGATGGACGGCGCGCGGACGGGCGGCGGCGCGATCGTCGAGTACGGCGTGCACACGCTCGATCTGGCCCGCTGGATCATGGGCGAGGCGACGCGGGTCTGCGCGACCAGCCGCACGCAGACGCCGGCGCGGGCGATCGCGGGCGGCGGGGCCGCGCCGGTCACGGTCGACGACTCGACGTCCTGGCTGATGGACTTCGCGGGCGGTGCGACCGGAATGTGCCACGCCGGATGGTCCACGGTCGGGCGCGGGCCGGGAGTGGAGCTGCGGGTCTATGGCTCCCGCGGGGCGCTCCGCTGCCTCCTCTCCGACGATCTGCCCGGCGCGGAAGGGCTCTGGTTCGCGGACGCCGCCGGCCAGCGCTTCGAGCCGGTCGAGATCCCGGCCCGGCTGGGCGTCGGGGTCGACCCGGCGCTCCCGTGGTGGCGCCGCTTCTCCGCCCTCCTGATCCGCGACTTCCTCGACGACATCATCCTCGACCGCCCCGGCTTCTGCACGTTCGTCGACGGGCTCCGCGCGCAGGAACTCCTGGCGGCGGTGATCGCGTCGGCGCGGGAGGGGCGGTGGGTTGACGTCGATGGCGCGGCGCCATTGACGTCCGCCTCGGATTGAACGCCCAGAGGGCGCCCGAGGCTCCGCCCGGGCCGGGACCGGGTCGGCCTGACCGTCCAGAACGATGCGCCCACCTTCCCGCGGAGAATCGCCATTCGTCCCCTACGGGCGCCGCCCGGTGACCCAGTCGTAGCGGGGGTCGTCGTCGACGACCGGGCCGCCGGGGCGGGAGCCGATCCCGGCGCCGCCGTCGACCCCGTAGACCGCGCCGGTGACGTACACCGATGCGTCCGAGGCGGGGAAGAGCACGACGTTCGCGACCTCCTCCGGGTCGCCCGCGCGGGCCAGGGGCAGCTTCGGGATCCGCGTCGACAGCGCGTCGGCCATCCGCGGCGGCAGCGGTCTGGGCTGGGTGTCGATCAGCCCGGGGCCGACCGTGTTGACCAGGATCCCGTGGGGCGCCAGCTCGATCGCGGCGACGCGGGAGAAGCTCTCCGCCGCCGCCCGGCTCGAGGCGTAGGCCGCCGCGCCGGGCGAGCCCTTGCCGCTGACGCCGGAGGAGAAGTTGACGATCCTCCCCCCGGCCCCGCCCGCGATCATCGCCTTGGCGGCGGCCTGGGTCATCAGGAAGGTGCCCCGGCAGTTGACCGCGTAGACGAGGTCCCAGACCTCGACCCGCTCCTCGAGCAGCGAGGCGTGGGGCGCGACCGCCGCGTTGTTCACGCAGACGTCCAGCCTGCCGAACCCCGACACCGCCGTGCCGACGATCAGGTCCGCGCCGGCCTGGGCGGAGACGTCGGCCACGACGGGGACCACCCGCGCCGGGTCGAGCCCGGCGCACGTCCCGCGCAGCCCCTCCCCGTCGCGGTCCGCCGCGACCACCCGTGCGCCCGCCTCCGCGAAGCGACGCGCCATCGCCCGCCCGATCCCGCGCGCCGCCCCCGTCACGACCACGACCCGCCCCGAGAAATCGAATGTCACACTCATCGCGATCCCCGTCTCCTCCGAATGGCTGATGCTTCGCCCTCGTCGATTCATCGCATACCCGGGAGGCGATCACCAGTTTTTTCGATCAGACTGCTCTGGTCGAAGGGCTCTATCTTTCCCTGCCGCCCTGGATCCGGGGCGGCCGACGGGCGGAAGGTCCGCCGCGTTTCGCGCAAGGAGGCATCCCGTGCACCACCGATTGTCCAGTCCGATCCAGGTTCTGGTCCGTCTCATCGCCGCGTCCGCCCTCGCCGCCGCCGTGGCGCTCGGACTGATCGCCGGTTCCGGACCGGTTTTCGCACAGGATGCGACGACCCCGACCGTCACCGCGGCGGTGGTCCGCGACGTGCTCGGAGGTGGGCTCCCCGCCGCCGCTCCCGGCAAGACGCTCCAGCTCGTGCGCTTCACCATCGCCCCCGGCACGACGCTGCCCGTGCACACCCACCCCGGCACCCAGGTCGCCTGGCTGGAGTCGGGAACGCTCCGGTACACGGTCGTCCAAGGCGAGGTCTCGGTCACGCGGGTCGGCCCTGCCGACGGCTCACCCGGCCCGGCCGAGACGCTCACGAGCGGAATGACGACCGGCATGGGGCCGGGCGACAGCTGGGTCGAGCCCGAGGGCGTCGCCCACTTCGCGCAGAACGCCGGGACGGAGCCGGTGGTCATCCTCGTCGCCTCGCTCTTCACCGTCGGCGAGCCGCCGTCCCACGCGGTCGCCGCCGCCACGCCGACCTCGTGACCCGCGACGAGAGGGCATTTGTGGGCTGGGGCCTCGCCTTCGTTGAGCCATGACAATGACGGTGTGAGGCGTCGTCAGGAGGGTTCTTGTCCTTCATTGCCCGGAGGTTGCAGGGTCGGTCCGGGTGGACCGTCCTCGACGATCTCGTACGCGACCAGTCCGCGTCGCCTCTCGACGCATCGCGCGCAGATTTAAAATGGTCGTCGTCGCCCTGAGGTCCGCCCTGGATCGCGTAGCCCTCGGTCAGCGCCTTCGGGTCGTCGAGGGAGAAGGTGGCCCAGCAGGAGACGCAATGGCCGTGATCCCAGTCCTCGTCAGTCAAACGCTATCATCCGCGGTCGCGCCGAGTCGCCGTGCTTTCGCGCCTTGAGGGGGTGACCTCAAAGCCGTCATCGGTAGGGGCAATCCTTGGGTTGCCCGCATCGTCGTCCCCGGCCAGGGCAACCCAAGGATTGCCCCTACGCATGTGTTTCCACGATGACCGTCGGGCGTGGTTGAAGACTTATTTCAGTCGTCTGCCGTCGTCCAGGAGCGCAGTTGGCGGAGGAGGGTCTGCTTTTTCCGCTGGTGGTCCTGCATCCGGCGGAGGATGTCGTCGAGAGCCTGGACGGCCTCGACGATGTGCGGGCCCTTGTTCAGCATCACGCATTCCGCGCGCTGGCCCATCGCGGCGTCGGTGATCTCGGCCCGGGACGGACGGCCCGTCTGCGCCAGCGTCTCGAGCACTTGGGTGGCCCAGATCACCGGCACGTGGGCCGCCTCCGAGAGCCAGAGGATCTCCTCCTGGATCTCGGCCAGCCGCTCGTAGCCGCACTCGACCGCGAGGTCGCCCCGCGCGATCATCACCCCGGCGGCGGGGGCGGCGAGCGCCTCCCGCAGCAGCGACGGCAGCGCCTCGAAGCCGCGCTTCGTCTCGATCTTGAGGACGATCCCGGGCTTCCTGGCTCCGCCCCGCTCGATCCTCCCGATCAGTTCGCGGACGTCGGCCGGGTCGTGGACGAACGAGAGGCCGATCAGATCGGCATGCTCGACCGCGAATCCGACGCTGGCGAGATCGTCCGCCCCGAGCGCCCGGACGTGGAGGTCGCAGTCGGGAAGGTTGATGCCTTTGCCGCCGCGGAGCTTCTGGCCCCGCTCACTTGCCTGGGTGATGGCCACCGTCAGCTCGTCGGGCGTCACGGCTTCGATCAGGCCGCCGATCTTGCCGTCGTCGAACCAGATGCGCTCCCCCGGCCTGACGTCCGCGAAGACCTCGGAGAGTGTGCAGCCGATCCGGGCGGGGACGCCCTCGGCGTCGTCCCGCCCGCGGACCGCATTCGTCCCCGGGCTCAGATCGCGGGTGACGAGCAGGCGGTCGCCGACGCGCAGGAGCAGAAAGCCCTCGGAATGCGGCACGGGGCCGACTGTGGCGTCCAAGTCGCTCTCGTCGCCGGCGCGGCGGTGCGGGGGCACGCGATGGAGCACGGCGCCGGTGGTCAGATAGGCCGTCCGGTCCACGTTGGCCCAAGCCCCGGCGGGCCCCACCGTGTCGACGATCCATGTCCGTTGATCGTTGCGGGTGTCGGTGAAGCGGATCAGGTCGCCGGACAGCAGGGTCCCGGCCCATTCCGCGGAGACCGGGACATGGGCGTCGGCCGAGGCGGGCGGAGGCTGGTCGCAGGGGGCGAGCCAGACCCGTGCGACGGAGACGACCCGGCCGAAATCGTCCCGGCGCGGCTTGACGCGGATGACCGGCGGCTCCGGGGTCACGTCCCCGGTGCGGAGCTTCGGACCGGCCATGTCCATCAGGACCGGGCACTCGCGATCGAGCGTCGACGCGGCCGCCCGAATGTTGGCGATCATCGCCCGCCAGACCTCGGGTCCGTCGTGGGCGGAATTGATGCGCGCGCAATCCATGCCCGCCGCCAACAGGTTGGCGACGAGCTGGCAATCCGACGCGGCCTCGGTCGGCATCGTGACCATGATCCGGACGGCGCGCCCGTCGGGCGCCGGTCCGAGCAGCCGCTCCGAGTGGCGGGCGAGCAGCCGGGCGCCGTCGTCGTAGCCGATGGTCGGCGCCGGCCGCGCCGGATCAGGGTGCTGCCCGGAGAGCAGGCGGAGGTTCCGGAGGACGGCCTCCAGACTCCATTGCATGTGGGATTCGGTGCGTCCGAGCGAGGAGAGGCCCAGCGCCGCGAGACGGGTCTGCAGCGGACGCATCTCCCTGCTCCGCAGCGCCAGATAGTGGCGGAGGTTCAGCCCGCTCGCCCGCTGATGCTCGGGCAGCGACTGGAGCGCGGGCAATGCCCGCCCGCCCGCCTTCTCGACGTGATCCGCGACGTCGGCAAGTTCTTCCTGAATCGACCCGAGGCCGTCGGGACCGGGCCAGTGCGCGCCGTCCACCAAAATCGCCGCCCGCCTTGAGGGAGTCCTCGCGCCGATCGCCATCGCGGGACGCCATTGCGTTCAGTCTATGTCGGTTCGCCACCGCGGTCGTTCAACGCACTGTTAACGGGAGACGCCGATCGATCGCATTGGGGAATGGCGATCGCCATTCCTTGCGAGCGGACGGCGGTCATCGGTCTGGGAATGTCCGAGGGGCCGCTTTAGAAG
>JBPCRG010000486.1:0-4178 GCA_050997095.1 Thermomicrobiales bacterium
ACCCTACGCCTAGGCCTGGCAGTCCGACACGCGCCACGAACTCGTGCTGCTGTGGGGGGCTCCTTTCTCCTGCGCGGGTCCGCGTCAGGACGCCGGGGTGGCCCCCGGCGTCCCGAGCGGCCCGACCACGATCCGGGTCCCGCTAACCGTGCCCTGGCCCTGGTAGACCGCCGCGCCGTCCGGGGCATCCGTTGCGGCCTTGCGATCGTTCTGACACTTCCGAGGTCGTGCCGATGGCGCCCCTTGGGGGGTGCCGCACCCCAACGTCACCTGCCCTTCTCCCGCAGGCGGGCGGAGGGTAGGAGATTAGCGGGCAGGGAGTGGGGGGGAGTGCCGCCGCGAGGCATCGTCCTGTCCGATCGTGGGGGGGGCAATGCGGGGGAGCGGGCGTCCCTCTTACGCACGTGCGGGGATTCCGGAGCGCACGGTGTCCGTCGCCCGCCGACGGCGTCGACCTGCTCGTCTTTGGCGCAAGGGACGGGGGCGATGCGGGACGGCTCCGCCGGCGATACCCTTGAGTCGCTGGATGTCTCCACGGAAAACAACCGGGGGGGTCATGGACCGCTTCGACCTTGGCTTGCTGTTCAGTCTCCGGGGCCGCATCAGCCGCTTCACCTTCTGGGTGACGACGGTGCTTTTATGGGCGGGGGGGGTGATCTGCTCTGCGACGTTGCAGCTTGTCGTCCGCGTCGGCGGGCTTGACGGGAGCCTTCTGAGCTTCCTTTTTGGATTGGCGGAAATGGCCCTCCTCGTGGCGTGGCTCGCCGGATCGCTCGCGACGCACACCAAGCGGTGGCACGACCGCGGCAAGTCCGGGTGGTGGGTGTTGCTCTGGCTTGTCCCCGTGGTCGGGCAAGTCTGGACAATCGTCGAGCTCGGATTCCTCGGCGGGACACGGGGGGACAACAAGTACGGCCACGTTTCGGGTGGGAGTTCGTTGGAGGACCGTCCCCGGTGGCAAGAGCGGCGACTCTGGGGCCGGGGGCCGACCACCGGGTTTTTGATCGTCGCGTTCCTGATCCTTGTTCGCGTCATCGTTGAGGTTTCCCGAAAAGGCCCGTTCGGTTCGTAGCGCCCGGTCCGCTTGGTTCGCGCGGAGGTCGGCGACTCTGGGAGAGGTTGGGGGGGTGATGTCAGAGGTTAGGAGGGGTGGTGTCAGAGGTTGGGAGGGGTGGTGTCAAAGGTGAAGTCGACGGTTGTTGTGCTTGTCGGCCTTGCGGCCTTGGTCGGCGCGGCCGCCGGCCATTGGAGCGTTCCCAGTGCCGCCGGAACGGCGGCCGGGAGCCCGGCTGCCTCGCCGATCTCCTCACCGGCGGCCGTGGCCCCCACCCGAACGGCGACCGCGCCGGATGGGCGGCGTGGTCGGCGCAGACGGGGCCGCGGCTCGACGAGGCGGCTCGACTGCGGAACCTGCTCGGCCCCACCGGAACCGCACTGGGGGGCTCGTCGAGTGGCCTTTTTGACGCCTCGAACCGCATGACGGTCTTGGCCGCCGCCCAACAGGCGAGCGATCCGCCGGCCACCCTCCGGGCGTTGAACGACACGCTCGTCACGATGCTCGGCGAGTGGGGCACGGCACTGCAAACCGCCTCCGCAGGAGAAGCCCAGCGCGACGGCGAAGCGGCCCGCGCGCTCCGCGTGTTGCTCCGCAACGAGCAGATGCGGGCGCTCCCCACGGAAACGACGCGCCTGGCTCCGGCCGCCGCGCCCGTTCCGCCGTGCCGGAATCGGGACCGCACCAGAGGTCGACACCTTCCCCTCTGCGCCCATTCCGCCTTGCAATCTTTCCAACGATTCCAAGGCCGCGCCCTGTCGACCTGACTTCCTCCGCGGTCAAAGCGGGCACCCCCGCCCCTTCCGCGGGCGGCCGGCCCGGCGGACGGTTGATCGGATCGATGACGCAGATCAACGTCGCCGACATGATCAATCAGGTGAACCTCAGTCCACAATCCGCCGTCAGTGAAGGACCGTGAGGCGACGACATCACGGGTCAATCGGCGTAAGATCTGGCGTGCGGAGGGACGAGCGAGAATGGCAAGCGATCCCGCCCCCGCCCGGCCGGTCTTCCCGGCGGCACGGGGGTACCACGTCCAGCCGGCCATGGAATCCGCCGCCGTGCCCGCGGCCCTGACGGTCGTCGCGGTCGTCGTGCTCTCCCTCCTCACCCGGACGGTGCTCCGACCCGCGGCCGTCGCCGGCGACCCGGTCTCCCGGTCCGGGGCGGCATTGGCGGCCACCGGCCTCGCCGCGCTGGCGGCGACCCTGGTGGTGGGTGCCGTCTGGTGGCAGTGGCTCGACGCCCCCCGGCGGATCGAGGTGGGAGCCGACGGCACGATGGAGGTCATCCGGAAGCGCCGCCCGAACGCGTTCCCGGCCAGCGCGGTGGAGGAGATCGAGCGGCGGGCGGTCGTGACGACCGACGAGGACGGCGACCGCTCGACCAGGCGGGAGCTCCGGATGCGGGTGGGAGGCCGGTGGATGGTCTTCGACCACGACCGCTTTCCCGATGCTGGCCGCTTCATCGGGCACATGCAGGCGCTCAACCCGTCGGTCCGGGTCCATGGTGCGTGGGACTGGTGGGACTAGGCCGCCGGGCCGGCCAGGGACTGGTCGCGGCGGTGCAACCCGTCGTCGGCGTCGCCTTCCGGCGGGCCGGTCCCGCAGGCGCTCGTCGTGCCGCCGACCGAAGCGCCGCACGCGCTCCTGGCCGCCGGGCCGCTCCTCGTCGGGGTCGGCGGAAAGACGAGCCGGCCGCGATTCCAGTCGCGTACGCGGCGCCCCGTGCCGTCAACGTGCGCCCATTGCCCAAGCGCCGCGTAGCCGACTCTGACGCGTTGGGCGACATCGAACGGGATACGGCGCTCCGCGAGATAGGCCTCGCCAGGCGAGCCGGGGAGCGCCGCGCGGTACCGCGCTATGAGCGGGGCGAGCTCCGGCCGCGGCACCGGCGGCGGAAGGGGCTCCGATACGGGCGTAGGCGGGCGCCTGGGCAGGGCCGATGCGTTGCCCAGGCGCGCGGTGCCGGCCGGGCTGAGCGGCTCGCGGCGCTGCTCGCGGGCGCTCTCCAGGTAGCCCCAGGCATCGCAGGCAAAGCACTTTAAGTGCCCCGTCGCCAGGGTCACGCGGAGCGAACGTTGATGGTCGGAGCCGCGGAAGGGACAGAGCGGGTGGAGGGACTTCTCGCCCTCCGCGGCGATCGGCCCGCAGCGGGCGAGCTCCGTCTCGGAGAGTGAGAGATTTTCGCTCATTCCCCAAGACACGGCTTTGCCAGTCGTCAAAGTGAGGTCGGAACACGTGCCGATCGCCCAAGCGACCGATCCAATGTTGTGTTTTCGTCCATATAGGCCTGGTTGACTTGTGTTTGGGTCAAGCCATCTGCGCGAGTGAGGGATGCGCCCCCCAGATGCGCCCCCATGAGGTCGAGCCCGTTTTCTTCCTGTGACTCGACCGCCCGCTGCTTCTCCCCACGGCGACCGATCACCGTGAGAATCGCCCGGATGTCGGTCGAAGGACCGGATGTCGCGACAGCGGGAGCATTTTCGCGGATGTATGCCGTCAGCACTTCCATGACGGTTCAGTGGTCGCGGAGCGAATCCCGGGCAATCCGCTCGAAGGCGTAGATGCCGCCCAACCGGATCTCCAGGTGCGGTCGGCCGTCGGAGCGAGTCGCGCCGAGTTGCTCAATGGCCTTCGTGAACCGATCTGTGATCTGCCCCTCCTGGGCAACACGCAACTGCTCGCGATTGATCTCCAAACCCTGCTGCGTCTGTCGGACGGTGTGGAGGGCGGTGTGGAGCGTGCCGATCAGCAAGAGTCCGCCGAGCACCTGCACGAGCACGGCAGAGGCCTGGAGCTGAGCTTGAACAAGGGCTGCCTTTTCGGCGGCATTGGTCGGTGCCACGTATCCCTGCAAGTGCCAGATCGGGGGTGCGCCGAAGAACGGCAGCGTCAAGATCAGGAACAGGACCTCCCCGTCGTCCCGGCCGTCGCGAGCGGCGGGGCGATCGGATTTCTCTCGGGGTTGACGGGGACCGGCGGGGGCATTTTCCTCAGCCCGTTGCTGGTCTTCACGCGGTGGGCGGACATGCGCGAGAGCGCCAGCCTCGCGGCCGCGTTCATCATGGTCAACCCGGTCTCGGGCCTCCTCGGCAACGTGTCAAGTGTGCGCGACGTGCCAA
>JBPCRG010000513.1:0-3740 GCA_050997095.1 Thermomicrobiales bacterium
GTGCTGCCGCTGCACCGGGAAGCGGTCGATTGCGGCGCGTTCGTCGCCGAGGTGAACGCCGGATTCGCTCCCGAAGCGGCGCGGCGAGGCATTCATCTGACGTCTGATGTCTCTTTTCCCGGCACGATGCGGATCGATCCCGTCCGCATCCGCGAGGTGCTCGGCAACCTCGTCGCCAACGCGATCCGCTACACCCCGAGCGGCGGCGCGATCAGCGTGCTTGCCCGATGCGGCGAGGACTCCGCGGACTTCAGCGTCGCCGACACCGGCCCCGGCATCGCGCCCGACCAACTTCCGCGCAGCTTCGACCGCTTCACGAAATCCGCCGATTCCGGCGGCAGCGGCCTCGGCCTCGCGATCGCGAAAAGCCTCGTCGAAGCCCACGGCGGCTCGATCTCCGCCGAAAGCGCACCCGGCTCAGGCACGACGATCCGCTTCTCCCTGCCCTCGCATGGGGGTAATGGCGAATGAACTGCGCGCGTCACCCAACGGCGTGCCGACAACGTGACAACGGTCGCTGGGCCTTTGCGGACACGCCTAGCGTCGGCGGTCGCCCGCCCGCCACGCGGCGATCACGATGCTCGCCTCCAGGACCTCGACGAACCCGATCCCCAGGGAGAGGACGAGCAGCCACCGCAGCTCCCAGACCAAGGAGGCGCCCAGCCCGGCCGCCGCCAGGCCCAGCACGGTCGAGCGCCAGCCTTCGACCCGCGCCAGCGCGTCGGCCTGCCCGCGCAGCAGACCGCCGCCGCCCGCTCCTCCGCGCAGCCCGCGAACGGCGAGCGCGAGACCGAGCAGGACAACCGTGGACCCCGCCAACACTCCGAATGCACCGGCCGACGATGTGAGACCCATGGTCGGAACCTCCTCCTCCTTGCGCCCGGGAGCCGATCGTCCGCCCTGGGCGGCCACGACGTCCCGACGATAGTTGCGCCGCCATGCGCCGACCATTCCCTCCGAGGTCATCGGCAAGGGCCGCTCCCGCGACATCCGAACGTCACAAGTCGCGCGGACCCACGGGCTGCGCGCCGTCCGCGATCTGGCGCAGGACATCCGCCGTCGCCGGGTCGGCCGGGAAGAAGGACTCGATCGCGAGTTCGGCCAGGGTGACGTCGAGCGGCGTGCCGAAGAGGGTCGTCATGCCGAAAAGGGCGAGTTCGCCGTGCCCGGTCCGCAGGCGCAGGGGCACGACGATCCCGGCCAGGTCACGGTCGGGGCCGCGCTCCGGCGTCCGGTCGGCGGGCGGGTCGGGGGCGGGGTAGCCCTCCAACTCCGCGAGCAGCGCGGCGAGTGTTGGGTCTGCCGTGAGGTCGGCCTGGCTGCGCAGGCGCTCCAGGAGATGGCCCCGCCACTGCGCCAGGTTCGCGATCCGCGGCGCGAGCCCGGCTGGGTGCAGGCTCAGGCGGAGGACGTTGACGGGAGGCCGCAGCAAGTCCGGCGCCGCGCCGACCAGCAGCGGCGGGACCGCGCGGTTGGCCGAGACGAGCGTCCAGTGGCGGTCGACCGCGAGGGCGGGAAAGGGCTCGTGTCCGGCCAGCACGAGGTCGACCGCCTGCCGCACGGACCTCAACGCGGGATCGTCCAGGCTGCGCTCGGGATGGATCGGGGCGAAGCCCGCCGCCAGCAGCAGGCCGTTCCGGTCGCGCAGCGGCACGTCTAGCCACTCCGCCAGGCGCAGCAGCATCTCCCGGCTCGGCCGCGAGCGCCCGGTCTCGAGGAAGCTGATATGCCGGGCGGAGACCTCGGCCTCGAAGCCGAGGTCCATCTGGCTCAAGCGGCGTCGTTGCCGCCAGCCGCGGATGAGTTCGCCGACCGGCGCGGTCGCGTTCATGCCCGTGTCGATCATCGCAAAACCATACCCCGGTCCACAGGGGCCAAGCCATGACCCCGGAGGTAATCGACGCGCGTCACCCGGCCCTCCATCATGCCGTCAAGCCCTCCGGCGACGGGTCGGAGCGGCGGGACCGCAACGCAAGGGAGTGGAATCATGACCGGCATCGATTTCGAACTCGTGGCCGACCGCTACATCGCCGTCTGGAATGAGCGGGACGGGGGGCACCGCCGCGAACTGATCGCCGAGACCTGGACGGAGGATGGAAGCTACCTCGATCCGATGATGCGCGGCGACGGCGCCGAGGGCATCGACGCGATGATCGGCGGCGCCCAGGAGCAGTTCCCCGGCCACGCCTTCCGTCGGCTCGGTGCTGCCGACGCCCATGCGGACCGCCTGCGCTTCAGCTGGGAGCTGACGCCGACGGCCGGCGGGGCTGCGGTCGGCGCGGGGACGGACTTCGGAGTGGTCGCTCCGGACGGCCGCCTGCGCACGATCACCGGCTTCCTCGACCAGACGCCTGCTCCGCTCGAGATCGGCGGGTAGCTCGGACATTCGCGCGCGCCAACTGTTGCCGACAGGTATAGTGGCGCCGCTTGGCGGAGGATGAATGAAGTGGGGCGGCGCGAAGGCATTCACCTCGGGCGCGCCGCTCGCCGCTCGCCCTCGCCGTCATGGGGAAGGAGCGGCCGGGGATGGCAGACGCGCCTGAAACGTTCGCGGGCGACAACCCGGCGGCGGAGTTGTTGCGGCTGATCCGGGGCGGTTGGATCGCGCAGGCGATTTCCGTCGCCGCCCGGCTGGGTCTCGCCGACCTCCTGACCGATGGGCCGCGAAGCTGCGCCGAGTTGGGGGTGGCGACCGGTCTGCCCGAAAACTCCGTCCGACGCCTGCTGCGCGCGCTGGCCAGCGTCGGCGTCTTCGCCGGGGTCGACGGCGACCGCTTCGAGATGACGCCGCTCGCGGAGTCTCTCCGCTCGGAGGCCCCAGGATCGCTGCGCGCCACGGCAATCGCGACGGGCGAGATCTTCATCCCCGCCTGGGGCTCGTTGCTGCCGAGCCTGCGGAGCGGCCAGCCGGAGTTCGCGCAGCGTTTCGGGGCGGAGTTTTTCCCCTACCTCGCCGCCAATCCGGAACTCGGAGCCTGGTTCCAGGAGGGGATGACCAACTTGAACGCGGGGACGAGCGCGGCGCTCCCGAAGGCGTACGACTTCTCGGGAGTGAGCTGTCTCGTCGACGTCGGCGGCGGCAACGGGAGTCTGCTGGCGGCGGTGCTGCGGGACGTTCCCGGCATCCGGGGCGTGCTCTTCGACCTGCCGCACGTGCTGGCGGGCGCCCGGCGAAACCTCACCGAGGCCGGGGTGATCGACCGGTGCGACATCGTGGGCGGGAGCTTCTTCGAGGGCGTGCCGGCCGGAGCCGACGTCTACGCGCTGCGCTGGATTCTGCACGACTTCGACGACGGGCGGGCAGCACGGATTCTGCGTGCCTGCCGGACGGCGATGGAACCGGACGGGCGCCTGCTGGTGCTCGAGCAGGTGATGGCGGAAAAGGATGAACCCGCCGCCTGGTCGACTGCGTTTTTCGACCTCCACATGCTGTCCTTCTCGGCGGACGGGAACGGACCGTGACCGAGTTCGGTGCGCTCTTCGCCGCGGCCGGATTCCGGCTGACCCGCCTGATCCCGACCGCATCGCCGATCAGCATCATCGAAGCCGTGCCAGCCTGAACACGGAACGAAACCGGTCGTCGATGCCCGGCATTCCCCCGCCGACGCCAGCGCAAACATGCCCCAACCCCAGCCCCTAGGGTGTGTTTAAAAACGTCACCGCTGCCCCGCCGGTCGCCGGCGGTCGGCGGGGATGTGCGGGTCCGACGGGGTTTGGCTGTCTCACGTACGCCTCCCAAG
>JBPCRG010000560.1:0-5856 GCA_050997095.1 Thermomicrobiales bacterium
GGGGACTACCGCCTCGCCGTCCGCGCGACCGACGGCGCGGGAGCGCTTCAGACGCCGGACGACCGCGGGATCGTCCCGCAGGGCGCGACCGGGTACCACCGCGTGACCGCCCACGTCGTCGCGTGACGCCTGCTCCGAATCCGGCCAACGCCCAGGTGGCGGCAGGCGATGTCCCAGTCGGCATGTGAGCGTCCGCGACGAGATCTCGCTTGGCCGGTTGACACCCGACCCCCCGCTGCCTACTATCACTCCCCAGAAAGACTGTCGAAAACGCAGGTTGCCGGGCGGAGACGCGTGCGAGTGGAGATCGTGGCAACGCTCATAGTGAGGCGGTGTCATCGATGCGGGAATCGACTCGCCTGATCTTCCCCTGACGACCGGCGCCGCAGTCGGTCATGGTTGGACGTTGGACGACGGAGTCTGGAGGGCTAGAATGGGTTCAGACGGAAGCGGGAAAATTCTGAAGGGAAGCGCGACGCGGCGCACGGTGCTCAAGGGCGCGACCGGCGCCGCGGCGGGAGCGGTCGCGCTCGGCGTGGCCGGGCCATCGATGAAGGGCGCGCTCGCGCAGGATGCGACTCCGGCCGCGGCCGCGGGCAACGCGGAGATCCGCAAGCAGATCCTGCAGATTCCCGGCGCGGGCAAAGGCCAGCCGACGGAAGCCAACATGCAGCAGGTCGGTGAGCTCTGTCTCGGCGCGACCAAGGCGAACGTGAAGGAAGGGGAGTTCAAAGGCGTCGAGTTGACGTTCCTCGGCCTCAACAACCAGAACCTGCACAACTTCATCTTCCGCGCGTTCCTCAAGTCCTGGGAGACCTACACCGGCGGCAAGATCAACTGGATCGACCTCGCCCAAGCCGACTACAACGCCCGGCTCCAGCAGTCGATCGCGACCGGCACGGTCGATTTCGACGTGATCGAGATGGGCGCCCCGTACGAAGGCGACGTGCTCGGCAAGGGCCTCGCCTCGGAGATGCCGGACTGGGTCAAGACCCAGATCGACATGAACGACTACGTCACGTATCTCAAGGCCCCAGTCGGCACCTGGGACGGCAAAACCTACCGCGTCTCCATCGACGGCGACTGCCATAACTTCAACTACCGCACCGACGTCTTCGGCGACAAAGACCTCGCGGCGGCGTGGACGAGCGAAGGCAACACCGGCGACTTCGGCGTGCCGAAGACCTGGCAGCAGGTTCAGGCCGTCAACAAGTTCCTCAAGGGCAAGAAGGTCGGCGGCCAGGAGGTCTACGGCTACCTCGACGTCTGCAAGCCGTGGGGCGGCTTCGGGTGGTACTTCTTCGCCAGCCGCGCCACAGCCTACGCGAAGCACCCGGACGACAAGGCATGGTTGTTCGACACCGACACCATGAAGCCCCGGATCAACAACCCCGCGTTCGTCCGCGCGATCCAGGACATCATCGACACCCTGCCCACAGCGCCGAAGGACCAGATCAACGCCGACGGCAACACGACCGGGTTCAGCGAGTTCCTCGCCGGCACCGGCTCGATGTGCGCCTGGTGGGGCGACATCGGATCGAACGTCTACACGAACGACTCCTCGGTCGTGCAGGACAAGGTCGCGTTCGACATCCTGCCGGGCTCCGACGACGTCTACAACGCAAAATCCGGAGCATGGGACAAGCTCTCCTCCGGCCCGAACTACTCGCCGAACATGGCCTATCTCGGCTGGGGCGTCTACGTGATGAAGCGGGTCGACGCCGACCCCGTCAGGCACAAAGCGGCCTGGAGCATCGCGGCCCATCTCGGCGGCATCGACATCTCGCTCTGGACCGCCTGCTATCCTTCCGGCTTCCAACCGTACCGCAACAGCCACTTCGCCGTCGCCGACTGGGTGACCACCGGCTACCCGGAGGCCTTCGCCAAGTCCTACCTCGACTCCGAGTCGAACTCCTACAACCATCCCAACTTCGCGGTCGAGCCGCGGATTCCGGGCATTTTCCAGTACTACAGCGCGGCCGAGGATGAACTGGCCAAGGCCTTCGCGGGCAAGGAGAGCGCCCAGACAAGCGCGGACAACATTGCCGCCGCCTGGGAGAAGATCACCGACGGCAGCGGCCGCGACAGCCAGATCAAACTCTACAAAGCCGCGCTCGGCCTGTAGATGACCGCAGCGGCGCGCGACCTGTCCGCGCGCCGTCTCGCCCAAACGGCTGGCGGCGACGAGGTTGCCGTCCGCCGTTTGTTCCCTCCACAGAGCGCTATCGGTGCACGACCCCGTGCATGACGGTCGTTGGAGCGAGATCCCGATGCAGGAAACAACAATGGCGACGGTCGGCAGCTGGGAAAGCGCCGGGCACCACGTCTCCGCGCGCCGACAGGCCGCCGGCCGCCTGCTGATCGCCGGAGCGACTGTCGGCCTGCTCGGCTTGATTCTTGTCCAGTCGATGCATGCATTCGGCTCGCTCGGAACCGGCTGGAGCACGTGGCGGCCCATCCTCTACGCCTATCTGCTCTGGGCCGTGGCGATCGGGGCCGGTCTGGTGCTCACCCGGGGCGAGCGCGGGCATCGCGCGCTCTTCATCTTGCCGGCCGTGCTCTTCACCGTCTCGATGGTCCTCTTTCCGACGATCTTCGGCCTCTACATCGCCTTCACCGATTGGAACCTCAGCTCCACCGCCGGACGGCAATGGAGCGGGCTCGACAATTTTCGCTCCCTCTTCAGCGACTCCTATTTTTGGAACGCGATGCTCAACATGCTCTACTACGTGCTGGCGGTGCTCGCGCAATATGCGATCGCTTTCGGCCTGGCGCTCCTGCTCAACGCCGAGATCCGCGGCCGAAAGTTCTTCCGGGTCGCCTTTCTTCTGCCCTTCATGCTCAGCCCCGTGGCGGTCAGCTGGATGATCGGCAAATCCATCCTCGACTTCCGGTTCGGCCCCGCCGCCACGATCGCCCGCCATCTCGGCTGGGAGAATCCGGCCTTTTTCGCCACGCCTTGGCCCGCCCGCCTCAGCATCATGGCGATGGACGCCTGGTACTCCGTCCCGTTCATGATGGTCCTCCTGCTCGCGGGGTTGCAGGCGCTTCCCGGCGAGGTGCTCGAATCGGCCCGGGTCGACGGCGCCAGCCCCTGGCAGTCCTTCTGGCAGATGGTCTACCCGATCATGCTGCCGGTAAGCGTGACCGCGGTCGTCCTCCGCATCATCTTCGAGCTGAAACTGGCCGACATCGTGCTCAACGTCACCGGCGGCAACCCCGGCGGCGCGACCGACACCGTGACCAGCTTCATCTTCCGCGAGTACCGCGACCGCTCCAACGTCGGCTATGGCACGGCCCTCGCCCAGTTCTATCTGATCATGATCATCGTCTTCATCACCGCCCTGCTCAGCCTCGTCGGCCGCTGGCTGCGCAAGGTTGCATGACCCGTCCTCCATCCCTAGCCCGCTGTGAAAGGATTTCCCTCCGTGGCGACTGAGAGCAGGGTCCTGCCCGTGTCCCGCCCCGTCCACCGCCGACGCCGAAGCGGCGGCCAGATCCTCGGCCGCGTGCTGATCTACGCCGCCCTCCTCTTCTGGACATTCGTCTGCCTCTTCCCGATCTACTGGACCGTGACGACCTCGTTCAAGGTCGCCGTCGATGTCACCCAGGAGCACATCGTCCCTTGGTTCCAGTACCACCCCGACTGGAAAGGCTGGCGCTCCCTCGGCCTTTCTCCGGACACGATCGGCAAATCGTCGTCGACCCGCGGCGAGTTCTTGAAGCGCTTCAACAACAGCATCATCTCCTCCATCGGCGCCTCGCTGGCCGCGACCCTGATCGGCGGACTCGCCGCCTACGGTCTGACCCGCTTCGACTACAAATTCGGGCCTTGGCGCAATAAAGAGATCTCCTTCTGGTTCCTCTCCCAGTTGATCCTGCCGCCGGTGGCGCTCGCGATGCCGCTGCTCGTGCTCTACAAGGAGCTGGCGCTGCTCGACACCCGGATCGGGCTCATCCTGGTCTATACCCTGACCGTGCTGCCGATCGTGATCTGGATCATGCGCGACCAGTTCGGCTCCATCCCGATCGAGCTGGAGCAGGCGGCGCTCGTCGACGGCTCGACCGTCTGGGGAGCGTTCATGCGGATCGTGCTGCCGATCGCCGCGCCCGGCCTCGTCGCGGCCTTCATCCTCTCCGTCGTGCTCTGCTGGAACGAATATTTCTTCGCGGCGCTGCTCACCAGCACGAAGGCCACGACCCTGCCCGTGATGGTCGCCAGCCAGACCGGGTCGCAAGGCATCAACTGGTGGTCGATGGCCGCCCTCTCCACCGCCGCGATCGCCCCCCTCGCCATCATCGGCATCTTCCTGGAGCGCTACATCGTCAAGGGCCTCACCGCCGGCGCCGTGAAATGACCGGATTCACCCGTCAGACCTGCCGGGTTGGCCCGGCGCAATCGCACCGACGACGGGATTGACGTGGACCCGATCAGCCCCACCGACCTCTCCAAACCCGTCATCATCTCGGCCGCGCTGACCGGCTCCTCGCCGACCAAGGCGCAGAACCCCGCCGTGCCCGTCACCGAGGCGGAGATCGTCGAGGCCGCGCTCGCCTGCGCCGATGCCGGAGCGGCGATCGTCCACATCCACGTCCGCGACGCCGACGGAATGGCGACCGGCGACCCCGAGCGCTACGTGACGATCAAGCGTCTGATGGAGGAGAGCGGCAGCGACGTGATCCTCAACTTCAGCACCAGCGGCGGGATCGGCCGTGCGACCGACGAGACGCGGATCGCGGCCGTCGCCCTCCGCCCCGAGATCGCCTCCTTCGACTGCGGCTCGCTCAACTTCGGCGCGACCGTCTTCCTCAACACCCCTGCCTTCCTCGACAAGCTCGCCGCCGGGATGATCGAGCACAGCGTCCTCCCCGAGATCGAGTGCTTCGAGCCGGGCCACGTCGCCAGCGCTCTGCGCCTGATCGACGCGGGCAAGCTGCGGACTCCCCCCTGGTTCCAGTTCGTCCTCGGCGTCCCCGGCGGCTCGCCCGCCACCGTCAAGCAGCTCCTCAACATGCTGGAGATGATCCCGCTGGGAACCAACTGGTCGGTCTGCGGCATCGGCCGCGGCCAACTCCCGCTCGGCGTCGCCGGGATGGCGATGGGCGGCCACGTCCGCACCGGTCTGGAGGACAACCTCCACTATCACAAGGGCCAGCCCGCGCACAGCAATGCCCAGCTCGTCGCCCGCCTCGTCCGCATCGCCGCCGAACTCGGCCGCCCCGTCGCCACCCCCGACATCGCCCGCTCCATCCTGAACCTGCCCCCGCGTCGCTCACCACTCCCATCGTCGTCCCCTCTCCCGGTGCGCGGGAGAGGGGGCAGGGGGTGAGGGCCCTCCGCGTCGCCGCCGCCCAGATCTCCCACGAGACGAACGTCTTCAGCTCGGTCCGGACCGACCTCGCCGCCTTCGCGCGCTCCGGCCAGCTCCTCGACGCCGAGATCGTCATGAAAGAGCGCGGCACGAACTCCGCCTTCGGCGGGTTCACCATCGGCGCGGCGAATCTCGGCTTCGAGCTCCTGCCGATGGTCTCGGTCTGGGCCACCCCTTCGGGCATCGTCACCGCCGAGGCGTTCGAGGCGCTTTCGCACATGCTCCTCGACCGCCTCCGCCACCTGCTCGCGCACCGCGGCATCGACGGCGTCGCGCTCGCCCTGCACGGCGCGATGGTTTCGGAGAACGACATGGACGGCGACGCTCTGCTCCTGGAGCGCGTCCGCGAGACGGTCGGCGGCGACATCCCGATCGTCGGCACCCTCGATCTCCACGCGAACATCTCCGAGCGGATGCTGAACGCCGCGGACGTCTTGGTCGGCTACGACACCTACCCGCACGTCGACATGGCCGAGCGCGCGGA
>JBPCRG010000570.1:0-3786 GCA_050997095.1 Thermomicrobiales bacterium
ACGTGGTCTTCAGCACCCACCGCGGTCATGGGCACACGCTGGCCAAGGGCGTGCCCGCGCGGGAGGTGATGGCCGAGCTCTTTGGCAAGGCGACCGGCTGCTCGCGCGGCCGCGGCGGGTCGATGCACCTCTTCTCGCCGGAGACCGGCCTAATGGGCACGACCGGGATCGTCGGGCCGAACATCCTGCAGGCGACCGGGGCGGGCTACACCTTCAAGCTGCTGAAATCCGACCGCGTCAGCGTCTGCTTTTTCGGGGACGGCGCGATGAACAACGGTTCCTTCCATGAAGGCGTGAACATGGGCGCGATCTGGGATCTGCCGGTGATCTACGTCTGCGAGAACAACATGTACGCGACCGAGGTGCCTTTCGACTACGCGACCCGCAACACCGAGGTGGCGGAGCGCGCGCGGTCCTACGGGATTCCCGGCATCGTGGTCGACGGCAACGATGTGCTCGCGATGCGCCAGGCTGCCGGAGAGGCGGTCAGGCGGGCGCGCGCCGGCAGGGGCCCGTCACTGCTCGAATGCCGCACCTACCGGACCCGCTCCCACGCCGAAGGCATGCGCGACGGCGGCTACCGCACGAGCGAGGAGATCGACGCCTGGAAGCTGCGCGACCCGATCGCGACGCTGCGGAGCCATGCCGTCGAACGCGGCGCCGCGACCGCCGAGGAGTTCGACGCGGTCGACACCGAGATCAAGAATGTGGTCGCCGACGCCCTCGACTTCGCGACCGCTAGCCCGTATCCGGACGCCTCGACGGCGACGGAGTTCATCTTCAGCTCTGAGCCGTAAGCTTTGAGGGGAACGGGGGTAAGGGATCAGGGGTCGGGGAACGACGAGCGGTGTGGTGCTCACGGCTCAAAGCTCAAAGCCAAATCCGGAGGACACATGCGCGAACTGACGTACACGACGGCGGCCCGGGAGGGGTTGGACGAGGAGATGGCGCGGGACGCGACCGTTTTCGTCGTCGGCGAAGGGATCGGCGAGCGGGGCGGGAACTTCAACACCACGCTCGGGCTCTATGAGAAATACGGCGCCGAGCGGCTGCGCGACACGCCGATCGTCGAGCGCGGCTTCATCGGGATGTGCACCGGCGCGGCGATGACCGGCGCCCGCCCGGTCGTCGACTTCATGTTCTTCGACTTCATCCTCGACGCGTTCGGCGAGATGGTCAACCAGATGGCGAAGATCCAGTACATGAGCAGCGGCCGCCTGAAGATGCCGATCGTGCTGCGCGGCTGCATCGGCGTCGGCGGGGCCGCGGCGACCCACCACTCGTGCAACTATTACCCGATCTTCGCGCATCTGCCGGGCTTCCGGGTGGTGATCCCGACGACCCCGCGCGACGCGAAGGGGCTGCTCAAAACCGCCATCCGCAGCGGCGACCCCGTCCTCTTTCTGGAGCACAAGCTGCTGCTGAACGTCAAAGGCCCCGTTCCCGACGCGGACGACGATGAGTTGATCCCCTTCGGCGTGGCTTCGGTGCGCAGGGCGGGCACGGCCATCACCGCGGTCGCGATCGGGATGATGGTCAACCGCACCCTGGAGGCCGCCGGGCAGTTGGCAGCGGAGGGCATCTCGGTCGAGGTGATCGATCCGCGCACGGTCGCGCCGCTCGACATGGGGACGATCCTGGAGTCGGTGCACAAGACGGGGCGACTGATCATCGTCGACGAGGATTTCGGCCCCGCCGGGATGGGCGCCGAGATCTCGGCCCAGATCACGGAGCAGGCGTGGGACGACCTCGACGCGCCGATCCGCCGCCTCAACGGGCTGCACACCCCCATCCCGTACAGCCCGCCGCTGGAGGCGGCCGTGGTGCCGAACGTGGAGCGGATCGCGGCGGCGATCCGGAGTTTGGCGGGGGAGTAGGCGGTGCCGGGTAGGCGGTGCCGGGCAGGCAGTAGTCGGTAGGCAGTAGGCGGTACGGGGCAGGCGGTAGACGGTCGGCAGCACGGAGTAGGCGGTAGGCAGTCGGCGGTAGGCAGTCGGTGGGACGGGGTGGGCGGTAGCCGGTCGGCAGCACGGAGTGGGCAGTACGCGATGGGCGGATGGCCGTGAGGCTCGCAGATACCCCGGGTTGAAACCTGGGGCTCAACCAACAAAGCTTCTCAGAGGCTAGGACGACGAAGAACCGCCGTTTGATAGGGTGAATCGAGGGAACCGATCCGTTCACCCTTATTTCTTGTCTCTTATCACTCATCTCTAAAACGCCGGAGGCGCCCGTGGCAAACGATGTGGTCATGCCCCGATTGGGATGGACGATGGAGGTCGGGACCGTCGTCGCCTGGTTGAAGGACGACGGGGCGGAGATCGAGGCGGGGGATCTGATCTTCTCGGTCGAGAGCGACAAGGCGGTGACCGAGGTGGAGGCGCTGGACAGCGGCGTGCTGCGCATCCCGGCCGACTCGCCGATCGGCGTCGAGGTGCCGGTCGGCAGCCGCCTCGCGTTCATCCTTGCCCCGGGGGAGGCGGAGCCAGCCGCGGTCGCGGCTGTCGGCGGCGTCGCCCCGGTTGCGCGCAGCCCGACGATCGGCGTTCAGACAGACGGTCGTCCGCACGCGAACGGCGACGGGGGCGAGCCCGCGATCAGCCCGCGGGCGCGCCGGATCGCGGGCGAGCTGGGGGTGGACTGGCGGGCGCTGGCGGGCAGCGGCGGCAACGGGCGGATCCGCGAGCGGGACGTCCGGGCGGCGGCGGTCGCGATCCCGTCGGTCGAGTCCCGCAGGGCGGCGCCCGCCGTCCGCCGGTTGGCCGAGGCGAACGGCGTGGAGGTGGCGCGCCTGACGACCGGCCACCCCGCCGGCCGGATCACCCGGGCCGACGTGCTGGCCGCGAGCGTCAGGCCGGTCGACCCGTCAGCGCGCGTAGGCGCGACGCCGCTCAGCGCGATCAGAAGAACGATCGTGCAGCGGATGGAGGAGAGCGCGCGGACGACGGCGTCGGTCACGCTGACGACCGAGGCGGACGCGACGGAACTGGTGAAGCTGCGCGGGATCATGAAGGACGAGATCGGCGAGACCGGCGAGCTTCTGCCTTCCTACAACGACCTCATCGTCCGGTTGACGGCGCTGGCGCTGCGGCGCCACCCCGATCTGAACGCGTCGCTGACCGCGGGCGGGATCGTCCGGCATCCCGGGATCCACATCGGTTTGGCGGTCGACACCGACCGCGGACTGCTCGCGCCGGTCGTCCGCGACGCGGACCGCAAGTCGGTGCACGCGATCGCCGCGGAGGCGTCCGCGCTGATCGGAGCGACGCGCGCGGGCACGGCTCCGGCCGACGCCCTGCGCGGCGGCACCTTCACCGTCACCAATCTCGGCATGTACGGGATCGACGCCTTCACGCCGATCATCAACCTGCCCGAGTGCGCGATCCTCGGAATCGGCCGGATCGTCGCCAAGCCGGTCGTGGTCGACGAGGAGGCCGAGACCGTCGCGGTGCGCAGGATGGTCGCGCTCAGCCTGACCTTCGACCACCGCGTCGTCGACGGCGCCCCCGCCGCCCGTTTTCTGCAGAGCGTCGTCCGGCTGATCGAGCGGCCGTATACGGCGCTGACGAGGTGAGCGAGGGGTCGGGGGTCGGGGATCAGGGGTCAGGGACGACGGAAAAGGGGAACTAGGGGTCGGGGATCTCAGGCTGCGAACAATGGACGATGAGTGGAGTGTAGGCAGTCGGGGCCGAGAAGGGGACGGTGAACGAACCGCCATCGTCCCTGGCCCATGATCCCCGACCCCTGAACCCCCCGAAGGAAAGGCCAATCACACGAAAAACAACGAAA
>JBPCRG010000586.1:0-2919 GCA_050997095.1 Thermomicrobiales bacterium
GTGACGTCCCCACCGCTGTGCGAGCCACAGGCCATCGGCGGCCGCCCACCGCCGATGGCCCGTGGCGAGGATGCGTTCGGTCCTGGGCCGAAAGGCCCGCGATGCGTCCAATCGCCACCGACGACCGGCCATGGCCGAATCCCGAAGCAGATGGACTCTTCTGGCGATGACGCGTCGGTGCGGCTTCCCGCGCCTGGCTGCTCAAAAAGGGGGACGACGATGGGTCGGGTGCTTGCCTTGATCCCGGGCCACAACGAAGAAGAGCTGCTCCCCGGCGCCCTCCTAGCCCTTGAGGCGCAGACGGCGGCGATCTGGCGCGTCGTCGTGGTCAGCGACAACAGCACCGACGCCCCCGCGCAGATCGCCGCGGGATGGGGGGGAGGCGTCTCGCTCTTCGAGAGCGCCGGCAACCGCAACCGCAAGGCCGGCGCGTTGAACCAGGCGTTGGCTGCATTCCTCCCCTGGCTCGACGACGACGACGACTGGGTGCTGGTGATGGACGCCGACAGCCGGATCGTGCCCGGTTTCGTCGAGCGGGCCCTGGAGGTGGCGTCCGCGTCCCCATCTGTGGGCGCCGTCGGCGGGGTCTTCCTGGCCGAGGCGGAGCATGGCATCCTGGAGCGGCTGCAGGCGCTCGAATACGTGCGCTACGCCCGCGAGGTCGCACGCAAACGGGGCAAGGCGCGGGTGCTGACCGGCACCGCCACCTTCGCCCGGGTCTCGGCCCTGCGCGCGGTGATGGCGGCGCGGATCGCGGGGCGGCTGCCGGGCCGCACCGGAATCTACCATCCCGGAGCGCTCTGCGAGGACTTCGAGTTGACGCTGGCGCTCAAGCACCTCGGCTACACCTGCGTCTCCCCGAAGGAGTGCCTCGTCCTGACCGAGCTGATGCCGACGCTCGGCATGCTTTGGCGGCAGCGCACCCGCTGGCAGCGGGGCGTCCTGCAGTGCCTCCGGTTCTACGGCTTGACCCGGCGCACGGCGCCCTACCTCCAGCAGCAGGTCGGCTTGACCGCCGGAATGCTGGCGGCGCTCCTGCTGCTCTTCGTGACCTTCTGGTCGTTGAACACCGGGACGCTGCAATTCCAGCCGCTCTGGGCGGCTTTGGGTCTGATCTTTTGGTCCGAACAGCTCGCCTCGGCATGGCGCGGCGGCCGATCCGGCCGACTGCTTGCCGCCTGCATGCTGCCCGATCTGGTCTACGACCAATAGATCGGCCTCGTCCACCTCTACGTCTTGACGCAGGTGGCGCTGGGCCGCGAAGGCAAGTGGGGAATCGCGACGATCGACACGGGGAGACTGACGAATGCTGGTTAGCAAGAATGCGGTTTTGGGCCAGTTCGCCCCCGCGGTCACCGTCACCACGATGTTCACCCATGCCGTTCCACTCGTGCGGGATCTGCCCTTCGTTCGGGCCCTCCCGGTGCTGCAAGATCTGCCCGTGCTGCAGGCCCTCCCCGCAACCGGCTCCGGCACGGCCGTCCTGACCTCCGGAGCCCACCTCGGCGGGCCGTTCGCCTCCCTCGTCACGATGCTGGCAGTCTGGACGCTGGTGATGGCCGTCTGCGCGGTCGTCCGCATGCTGCCAAAGTCGGAGGCGTAGCCGGAGCCCACTGTCGGCGCCCGGCGTCCGCGACCCCCGAAACTATTCAGAGATCGGCAGGCTGACGCGGAAGACCGTCCGGCCGGGAGCGGATTCGACCTCGATCCCGCCTTCATGGTGGACGACGATGCGGCGGACGATGTCCAGGCCGAGACCGGTGCCCGCGCCGACGCCCTTCGTGGTGAAGAAGGGCTCGAAGATGTGGTCGCGGATCTCCGGGGCGATGCCCGGCCCGCTGTCCTCCACCTCGACGACCGCGTCGTTCCCGCGGCGGCCGGTCCGGATCAGCAGCGTCCCGCGCCCGTCCATCGACTGCACCGCGTTGTCGATCAGGTTCGTCCAGACCTGGTTCAGCTCGCTGCCGTAGACGCACAGCTGCGGCAGCGACCGGTCGAACTCGCGGACGACGGCCACCCCGTGCTTGAGCCGATGGGCCTGCGGCGTACGCCCCCTTCCGAACACGGCGAGTCGCGATGAACGGATGGCCGTGCGCGGGAACATGGGGTCGGCTTAAGCGCCATCCCCCACGAATATGCATCGACCCGCGATTGGGCAAGGCGGGCGATGTCGGCGGCACTTGCCTGGTGGAACTTCATCTGCATCTTGACGCGGTGGTCCCGGCGCCCGGGGAGGAGATCGACGTGCGCGGGTTCGGGTTCGGGACGCGCGCACACGTCGTCGGGAGCCGTCGGGACGGCGTCGGCATACGCGCGTTGCTGGTCCGGTCCCCACGACGTCAGGGTGAATCGCAGGATGTCCCGGATGTCGTCTTCGGCTTCCGAAGAACGTCGCGGGCTACGGTCGGACGGCATCTTTGATCGGCTTGCCCCGGCGCGCGTTCTCCGTCGCCTCGTGAAGCAGCCGCTCCATGGCGCCCGGTCCGAAGGGGAGACTCTCGCCCCGGTCAAGCTGCGCGAACCCCCGGACCACTTCGGCCCGCAGGCGTTCGGCGTCTCGCGCCTCCAGGAGCACAAGCGCCTCGCCGACGACATCGTCGGCGTTCCGGTAACGCCCGGTCTCGACCGCCTTCAGGATTTGATCTTCCACGTCCGGCCCCAAGTCGATCGTCATGGCTCCCCTCCGTCCGCAGGAGGATAGCCAACGGAGCCGTGAGCCGTCGTGGATGAACGTGGCGCACGCGTGCTCCGCGGCATGGCGATTCGTTGTGGAAGAATGGCTGTGCGTGGAAAGGGCATCTCCTTGAACGACGGGATCTCGCAGATCAACGCGTTGGAGCGGCCGCGATTCGTCGCCCGGTTCGGGCCGCTCTTTGAAGGGTCGCCGTGGGTGGCGGAGCGGGCGTGGCGCTCGCGGCC
>JBPCRG010000291.1:0-3375 GCA_050997095.1 Thermomicrobiales bacterium
AGATTGCGGCATGGGAAGGGCCGCGCAACGAAACGAAAGCGACGGTGGACTGGCGGTTCACGACGGAGAAAGCGCGCACGAAACTGACGCGCCTCTACCCGTCATAATCTCGCTGGCGGACTACTAGCCACCCCGGTCAGGCACTCTGGCATCTCCTCGCTGCCTCGCCGCCACCTTTATGAATAATGCAGGGTAAGGCTGCGGGGCCGATCTGTGCTTCGCGCGGCCACCCCGGCGGGATCCTCGGCGCCCGCCCCGGCGGCGCACGGGGTTCCCCGGCGGCAGGAGGGCGATCGCCCGGGTCGGGTCATCGGGCGACCCCGGCTCCTCCGGTCCCGACCCGGTGGCGCGGCGGCGCAGCGTGCGATCCCAATAGCCCACGGCGAAGAGATGGACGCCGAGGGTCAGACGCGCCCCCCGCCACTGCTCCCAGCCCTCCTCCCCCAGCTGCGCGAGCAAGGCGTGGAAGGCCGCGATGTCGGCGTCGGCCCTGGAGGGGACCGGGAAGCGCGCGGAGTGGGCGATGGGCCCGCCGCGCACCACTGCGGCGAACACCCCTTCGCGGCGCCGGCTCCACCAGTGCACCCGGCGCGTGACCCGCTCGATCCGGCAGTATTCCCATCCTTGTTTGGACAGCTCGTCCATGCTCGCCCCCTCGCCCTCTCGCTGTCGCACGCCGCTCCCTTGTGTCGGGGCTATCGCAGGAGCCGTGCTAGCGGGTTGGATACGCAGGACGATCGACGCTTGTCGGTGCCGCCGACGCCGAGGGTCAAGTTGAGTGCCGGGGTGGTCGCCGCACATCCGGCGATCATCGGGGCGTAGGAGGCGCGCCGCCTGCAGTACAGTAGCCGATATGGACACGCGCTATGCCGTGATCAGCGAGCCCGAGGGTCTCCCGATCCTCTATCACATGAACCAGACGCGCCCGAGCACCGTGCGGCTGCGTCGTGAGGCGGTCGTCGGCAGTCCTGCTTCGTCGTGCCGATGTCCGAATGGCGCGCCGACCCGCTCGGCGCGCTGCGGGGGATATGCCGGGGCACGCCGTGACCAGCAAGTACAACCACCTTGCCGATCATCTCGCCGCCATCGGCGCGACGAGCGTCACCCTCACCTTCGCGGAGATCGAGGTCGTCTGCATATTCTCGCACAGGGCAGGGACGGCCCCTCTCCGCAGAGTGGATGCCTTGTCGCCGTCGAACACCCCCACCTCGGCGGCGCGCGTCGGCCACCGTCCGCGCCACCACCGCCTGTCGCTAGTAGTCGACCTCTTCGCGGAGCACCTCAGAGGCCCCTATGCGGCATCGTAGGGCGCTTCGGCTTCGGCGGCGGCCGCCCGCGCCCTCGATGTAGGGCGGCGTCGCGGGGGGAGATGGGCGGGGGAAGTCGTACGTCGCCGGGACGATATGAGGCCGCGTGACGGGCACAAGGTCGCCGACGGCCTTTCTACCGGGTTCGCTTTGATTGTCGTGATCCTCGTCCGCGTCGAGCAAGGAATTCACGTCGAGCGGGCGGGCGGCGGGGCGGCGGGGCATGTCGCTACTTGCCGGTCTCCGCGTACGAGACGCACCGCCCCTCGTTCGCGAACGGTTGCCCCGTGCTCAGGTCGCGGTAGTTCCGGTACCCACCGCCCTTGCATTGCTCCTCGCTCACCGTCGGCACCGCGACCGTCGGGAGGGCGACCGTCGGGAGCGGGAGCACTGATACTCCGGTCGACACTGGGGTGGGTAGCGCCGATGCCGTCGCTTCCGGGACGGGTGTCGGCGCCGTGCCCCCCCCCGGCGCGGTCGGCGCGGTCGGCGGCGCGCCCAGGGGCATGGGCTGCGCATGGCCGTCAGCGCCGGGAGGGCTCGCAGCGGGCGCGACGGGGGTGGACGTCCCCACACCGGGGGTATCACCTGCGGGTGTCCCGGGTGCGGGGATATCCGCGCCGGACGTGCCGGCTCCCGGTGTTTCGGCGCCGTCCGTCCGGGGCGGAGGGGTTCCGGAGGGGGGCGAACCGGTGACAGCGCCCGTCCCCGACCCCGACGCGGGGAATCCCTTCTGCGGTGTCCCGTTGAGCGCCCCAGGGGTACCGGGGGGCGGCAGCGTGCCCGCAGCGGTACCGGTCGGCGTCGGCACACGGGTCGCGATCGGAGCCGTCGTCGCGTGGGGCCTGTTCGCATCCCCAAGGTCCCGCACCTGCACGCCGACCGCGCGCGCGGCGTCGCGCATCCCCCCGGTGACGGCGGCGACGACCGGGCGGCCGACCGGGCTGAGGACAAGCACGAGCAGCGCCGTCGCGACGGCCAAGGCGACGCGCACGCTGCGGCCGCGCATCTGCTCCGGCAGGCCCCGGAACACCCCCCGCACGCCGTGTGGGATTTGGTGCTGCGCCTCCCGTTCATCGACCGCCGCGAGAAGGCGGGCGAGGGCGTCAGATCGGGGAGCGACCCCCTCGGCCTCGCGGATGAGCAGGTCGCGCACGACGGCCTCGTCGAGGGGGCTGAGAGGACGATCATTCATGTGCTGCCCCTCCATGGCGCATCGTCGGGGTCCTCGGGCCGTCGCCCGTCGTCCGCACTTCCCGGCCCCAGCGCCTCCCCGAGGGCGTGCAGGGCGCGGTGCAGACGCGATTTCACGGTGCCCGGGCGGACGTGGAGCACATCGGCCATCTCACGCTCGGACAAACCGATGAAGTAGCGCAGCATGAGCGCCTCGCGGTGCTCGTGGGACAGCGCATCCAGCGCGGGGCGCATGTCGGAGCGCAACTCCGCCCGCCCGATTTCGCCCGTCGGCCCGGGCGTGGTGTCGGCGAGGGGGATCGTCGGATGCCGATACCGGTCGTGTTTAAGGTGGTCGACGGTCACGTTGTGGGCAATCCGGTACAGCCGCGGGACGAAGGGACGACGCGGATCGAAGGTTTCGAGCGCCTTGAAGAGTTCAAGGAAGACGAGCTGCACGATGTCATCCGCAGCCTCCGGGCTGCGCGTGACGAGGTAGGCGGCGCGGTAGACGCGCGCATGGTGGCGCTCGAAGAGCGCGGCGAGCGCCGCCCGGTCGCCCCCCCGTGCGCGCCGGACGAGCGCGCCGTCCTCAGCGTCGCCCACCGATCGCCCATGTTCTGCCGCATTTTCCACCGCCGGGACATCGCAATATCGGCACCATTGCGCGGCGCGCCCTCGTCCGCCCGACCCTAGTCGCCAATCGCGCGCCATTCCTGTACGCGTCCCCCGCCCTGGGCACCGTTCCGCCCCGCGTTGAGGATGTGCAGGGCTGGCCGATCGGCCGCCCTGCCCGGCCGGAAGGTGAAGCCTATGCCCCGCACGGTGTGGAGATACGCGGGGTTGCCCGGATCCGTTTCGATCTTCTGCCGCAGCCGCCGGATGTAGACGTCCA
>JBPCRG010000653.1:0-6299 GCA_050997095.1 Thermomicrobiales bacterium
GGGCAACAAGTACTTCGAACTTCCTTAGTGCGCCTTCACTCGGCGAGACAGGAGAATGGACAGTCCCCGCAAACGCGGGGCCTGTCCATTCTCCTGTCTGACCGCATCGTCACCATTCAGGCGACGAGCGCGATCCCCTTGCGTCGAGCATTCCGTCTTCAGCGGGGAACGAGGATGCGGAGTGCGCGTTCGGCGATCGTGAACGTGGCAGGCGTCTCGCCGATCACGTCGCCGTCGATCTGCAGGGGCATCGGCGGATCGGACGTCATCGAGACGGAGCGGCCGCGAAGATGGAAGGCGTATGGCGAGCGATCGAGCGATCGGGTCGCCAGACGCGCCAAGGACTCCACCATCTGGTCGAGACGCGTGGCGGAGAAGGCGATGATGTCGAGCCAGCCGTCGTCGGAACGAATCCCTGGATAGATCGGGAACGCCGGGTGAATCACCGCGGCGCCGTTCGCGACCAGAATCATGGGAGAGACGATGTCCACGGTGACGTGGTCGACCCGCAGCGTGAAATCGGCCGGCGGCAGCATCACGGACTGCGCGGCGCCTGGAAGATAGGCGAGCCACCCGAAGTGGCGCTTCAGGCGTCGATTCGTGGCCATGAAGAGGCGGCTGTCGAAGCCCGCCCCGGCCATGTGCAAAAAGCGCCGACCGTTGCACAGGCCGACGTCGATGCGCAGCTCGCGATTGTCGCGGAAGACGGCGTGCGCGCTCTCCGCGGGCGACGCCGGAATCCTGAGATTGCGGGCGATGATGTTCGTCGAGCCACCGGGGACGATGCCGAGCGGCACATCGAAGTCGCCGATCGCCTGCGCGACGTCCGCGACCGTCCCGTCTCCACCGATCGCGACGATGGCGGCGAGATCCTCTTCCGAGCTGAACAGGTCGGTGGCGATCGGTTCGCCGGTGGTGAAGTGGATGTCCAACGAGGCCCACGCCGGCGCCGCGGCGCGGACGGCCGAGAGGAGGACTTCGGCATTGCCGCGCGTCGCCGGATTGACGATGACGACGTACCGCCGCCGCAGGTTCGAGGCGCGTGGAGATGACTGGAGCGACGAGATGGTCGACACCTGCAGATGTGGCCCCGCTACCGGGATTCCGCTTCTTCAGGACCGAACATCCGTTCGATCAGGCGATCGGCCAACCACATCGCCATCCCCGTCAACACGAGTCCGATGACCCCGCGCGTCGTGCTTCTCAACATGATGAGAATGACCTTTCAGATGCTGCCGCTGCCGTCGAACGGGAACAGATCCATGGGCCTGCCGCGACCCTTGATCTCTGGAGGGTACAGTCTTCACGCCGCCGACGGGAGTTGGCTTCCCTGCGCTGGACGGCGGCCTGAAACCGATCGCACCCGGGCGGGCCCGCCCGCGATTATCGCCTTTCAGGCGAGTCGGCGACACGCTGCTTTCCCGCCGCGATTCGCTCGGGAGAACCGACCTTTGGCCGCGAGTATTCCGAGAGGGAACAGGATGACGCCCGCCAGCAGCGTCAGATCCGCGAGCGTGAAGTTCCCGAGGATTTCCCGGGCGGAGCCGGGAACATAGGTGAACGGCTTTTCGATCAGCCGGGTCACGCCGTAGATGCTCCGGCCGATCCAGACGCGGTCATCGACCCGGAGCGCGAGCAGGAGCGATCTCACAACTACGAGGGCGCCCAGCACCGCATAGAGGTTGAGCACGAGTTCGAGCGCGATCTGGGACTGGGCTTCCTGTGGCGACCCCGGCCGTTCCGGGCGCGCGAATGATCGGCGCTCATTCATGCCGCGTCCGAACGAGAAGATCCGGTAGTTTCGCCAAGATCACGCCGGCGAGGTCGACCTTCGACATGGGTGGCAGCGACTCGACGTCACCTCCGCGGACAAGGATGTGGGCATGGCTGTCGGGACTGTCGATCGTGGAGACCGCATCGTTGGCCACGATCATGTCCAGTCCTTTGGCTTGGAGCTTGGACGCGGCGTTGGCGAGCAGGTTCTCCGTTTCCGCGGCGAAGCCGATCTTCACCAGTCGATGTCCGGAGATCCCCGCAAGGATGTCCGGGTTGCGGACCAGATCGAGCTTCAGATCGTCGCTGGAGGCGGATTTCTTGATCTTTGTGATGGCGGCGCTCCGGGGCCGGAAATCCGCGACGGCCGCCGCCATGATCAGGACATCGGCGAATTCACAGGCTGCCGATATGGCGCTGCGCATCTCGTCGGCGGATACGACCCGAATGCAGTTGACGCCGTACGGCGGCTCCAACGCCGTCGGGGCCGAGACAAGGGTGACGGAGGCCCCGGCATCGATGCCCGCCTGCGCGAGCGCGTAGCCCATTCGGCCGCTCGACCGGTTGCCGATGATCCGCACGGGGTCGAGCGCTTCCTGCGTTCCGCCCGCGGAGACGACGAGACGCGTGCCGCGCAAGAATCCTGATCCGCCGAGGAGGAAGCGCGCGGCCCCGACCAGAACGTCGACCGGCGCCAGACGCCCGTCGCCCACCGCGCCCGAGGCGAGACGTCCCCGCGCCGGTCCGACGAAGGTGACTCCCCTCGCCAGCAACGTGGCAATGTTGGATTGGGTCGCGGGATGGTGGAACATCTGGTGCTCCATCGCGGGGGCCGCAAGCACCGGGGCGGTCGTCGACAGGAGGACCGCGCCGAGCATGTCGTCGGCGAGGCCATGGGCGTATTTCGCGATCGAGTTCGCGGTGGCAGGCGCGAGGATCACGATGTCCGCGTTTCGTGCGAGGGAGACATGGCCGAAGTCCGTTTCGGTCCAGTGTTCGAAAACGCTCAGATGGACAGGATGCTTGGTCAACGCTTCAAAGGTCGCTGCCCCGATGAAGTTCGTGGCCGCCGACGACATCACTACGTCGACGATCGCTCCGGCCTGCACGAGTCGGCTGGCCAGATCGGCAGCCTTGTATGCCGCGACCCCGCCGGTCACACCCAGCACGATTCGCTTCCGATCCAGAATGGACACGCGGGGAACGCCCTTCACGACGCATTCCATCACCCAGCGCGGTTGAGGAAAGGGAGGGTGCAGAGAGTGGTGTACGCTGATCGTCGTCGAGGTGCAAGGTTGTCGGAGATCGAGTCCACGGAGCATCGCCTGACTCGAAGGACGCCGTGGCCGGTCGGGAAGACAGCGGTCGGACGTCGGGCATTGACGCCAAGCAGTTCGGGTTTGCCCGGATCGGCGCTGCCGAAGTTGGGTGACGTTCGCCGCTGTGGCGATCAAGGATGCTCCGGACGAGGGAAGCGTTCGAGACTCGAAAGGTGAGGACTGTGCGGCGATTTTTCTTGATGATTCTCGGCTTCGCGCTGGCGTTCGCGAGCGCGATCACGGCGATCTTCGCGGTCCTGCTTCTGGGTGTCGGCGTCGCGGGCGGATATCTGTTGCGGAGTCGGCCGGACACCAGCCGGATTATCAACTACGACCCGTCTACCGTTATCGCCAAGTCGCCTTTTGTCGCGCTGATCGCGTTCGCGTTCGCGCTGATGTTCGCCATCATCGCCGTGAGGCTTCGGCGGGCGGAGAAAGTCCGGTTCGAGGTTCCCGGTCAGCCAGCCTAATGAACGAGTCTGACGTTCGAGGTGCTGGAACTTTTGGGGGTTGAGACCGGCTACAGCACGACGCTGCTGATCAGCGCCAGCACGACGAACGCGACGCCGATGCCGATCGTGAACTGGAAGAGCGTCTTCTCGAGCCCTCGGCGGGTGCGATAGATCGAACTCGTGTCTCCGCCGAACGCGCCGCTGAATGACGAGCCCTTGGTTTGGAGCAGAATCACGAGGATCAAGATCACCGAGACGATGATCATCACGAGGTTGAGCGCGGTATTCACGTCTTGGGTTTCCTCTCGATCACAACTCGGGGGCCTTTCGCCCCGGACGCCAGACTACCATCGTGGCGGCGATCCATCAATCCGCGGCGGCGTCGACGATTGCCAGGAACGCGGCCGCGTCGAGGCTCGCCCCGCCCACGAGCACGCCGTCGACGTCGGGTCGGGAGATGAATCCGCGGCAATTGGTGGCGGAGACGCTGCCCCCATAGAGGACGCGGAGCGCGGCGCCCGCCGGGACTTGGAGCGAAGCCGCGACTTGCCGGATCGCATGCGCCATCTCCTGGGCGTCATCGGGTCCGGCGGGTTCGCCCGAGCCGATCGCCCAGACCGGCTCGTAGGCCACGACGCAGCGCGAGATCGCGGACGGATCGCGGCCCTCGAGCGCGCTGCGAGCCTGGGCCGCCACCCAGGTCTCGGCGTCGCCCCCGCGTCGCGTCGCCAAATCCTCGCCGACGCAGATGATCGGACTGAGACCCGCCTCAAGCACGGCGTCAACTTTGCGGCGGACCAGTTCGTCGCTCTCCGAAAAGAGGCGGCGGCGTTCCGAGTGGCCGACGATCACGTAGGTGCAGCATTCCCGGAGCATCGACGCGGAGACCTCGCCCGTGTACGCGCCGCTTTGCCCGGTCCAGCAGTTCTGGGCTCCAAGGGAGACGTCGTCGCGACCCATCGCCTCCCGGATCGGCGAGAGCCACGGGAAGGGCGGGCAGATGACGACATCGACGTCGGAAAACGACGCCGAGCCGATCGCGGCGGCCAATGCGAGCGCCTCCGACAGGCCCGTGTGCATCTTCCAATTGCCGACGACCAAGATCCTGCGCTTCATTCGGCTTCAGGCGCGTCCACGAGGACCGCGAGCCCGGGAAGCGTCCTGCCGTCGACGTACTCCAACGAGGCGCCGCCTCCGGTGGAGATGTGGGAGATCTTGGCGGCCAAACCCATCTGCTCGATCGCGGCGACGGAATCACCCCCGCCGACGACGGTGAACGCGCCCGACTCGGCGACCGACGCGGCGATCGCGCGGGTGCCTTCCGCGAACGCCGGACGCTCGAATACGCCCATCGGGCCGTTCCAGAAGACAGTCCGCGCCTCTCTGATCGTTTCGGAGAAGGCGGCGACGGTTTCGGGGCCGATGTCGAAGATCGCGGACGAGCCGACCGCCCCGATCGGAACGGTGCGCCCCGGATCGGCGATGGATTCCGCGACGACCGCGTCCGAGGGCAGGATGATCGCGACCCCGAGCGCCGCCGCCCCGTCGAGGGCACGGCACGCCTCCTCGACGAAGGCCGCTTCGGCGAGCGACGCCCCGACGTCGACACCTTGGGCAAGCAGGAATGTGTTCGCCATGCCGCCACCGATGAGCAGCGTGTCGACCTTGTCGAGCAGGCGGGTGACGACGCCGATCTTGTCGGAGACCTTCGCTCCGCCGAGGATAGCGACGAACGGCTTGGGCGGAGCGTCGACGAGACGGGCGAGCACCGACACCTCCTCCGCCATCAGAAAACCGGCGTAGCTGGGCAGAAATGCCGTGACGCCCACCGTGGAAGCATGCGCGCGATGGGCGGCTCCGAACGCGTCGTCGACGTAGAGATCCGCGAGAGCGGCGAGACGACGCGCGAACTCCGGGTCGTTCTTTTCCTCCCCGGGTTCGAACCGAAGGTTCTCGAGAAGCGCGACGCCGCCCTCGGGCAGGACTCCGATCGCGTCGAGCACCTCGGGGCCGACGACCGACGGCACGAACGTGACCGGACGGCCGAGCAGCGACGCGAGAAGCGTCGCGACGGGCCGCAGGCTGAGGTCGGCCGACGGCGCGCCTTTCGGCCGCCCAAGGTGCGAGATCAGGACGACTTTCGCCCGGCCGGCACAGAGGTGCTCGATCGTCGGCAGCGCGGCCCGGACGCGCGTGTCGTCGGTGATCCGGTCCTCGACCATGGGCACGTTGAAGTCGACGCGCACGAGCACGCGCTTTCCGGCGATCGGGACATGCTCAATCGATCGCAGCTTCATCGGGCGTCTCCTTCCGTGAACCTATGCGGTGCCGGGGATCCCCGCCTCGCAGACCAGGGCGATCAGATCGGCGACGCGGCAGGAGTAGCCCCACTCGTTGTCGTACCAGGCGATGACCTTGACGAGGTTCTCCCCGATCACCATGGTCGACAGCCCGTCGACGATCGAGGAGCGGGGGTCCTGCCGGTAGTCGGAGGAGACGAGCGGCTCCTCGGAGTATCCGAGGATGCCGACCATCGCGTCGCTCTCCGCCGCCGCCTTGAATGCCGCGTTCAGCTGCTCGGCGGTCACCGGTTTCTCGACCTCCGCGACCAGGTCGACGACGGAGACCGTCGGCGTCGGCACCCGGAGCGAGAACCCGTCGAACTTGCCCTTCAACTCCGGGATCACCAGCGAGAGCGCGCGGGCGGCGCCGGTCGTGGTGGGGATGATGTTCGTCGCCGCCGCGCGCGCGCGGC
>JBPCRG010000671.1:0-5966 GCA_050997095.1 Thermomicrobiales bacterium
CGCGAAGACGGTGCCGTAGATCTCGGCGCCGGTGTTGTCCTTCGTGATCGGGCCGCCGGACGGCTCGTTCTTCTCCGGGTCGTTGCGGGTCAGGTCGGGTGAGATCGCGTCCCACGTCGACCCCTCGTCCCGAGTCCGGAAGACGTGGTTGCCGCCGCAGTAGAGCGTGTTGGGGTCGTGCGGGGAGAGCAGGCTCGGGTAGGTCCATTGGAAGCGGTACTTGTAGTCCTTGCCGCCCGAGCCCGACGTCTCCTCGGGCCAGACCGAGATGCTGCGCGCCTGACCAGCGGCGTGGTCGTAGCGGGTCATGTAACCCTGGTATTCGCCCGCGTAGACGATGTCGGAGTTGTCCGGCCGGACCTGGATGTAGCCGGCCTCGCCGCCGCCGATGTCGTGCCACTGGGTGCGGGTGATCAGGCCGTGGTTCGAGCGGCTCGGCGCGCTGATCGAGGTGTTGTCCTGCTGGGAGCCGTAGACTCGGTAGGGCCGCCGGCCGTCGGTGGTGACGTGATAGAACTCGGCGGTGGGCTGGGTGTACTGGGAGGTCCAGGAGCGGCCGCAGTTGTAGGAGACCGTCCCGCCGCCGTCGTTGCCCAGGATCATCCGGAGCGGATTCGCCGGGTCGATCCAGAGGTCGTGGTTGTCGCCGTGGGGAGCAGGGACGACCTCGAAGGTCTTGCCCGCGTCGACGCTGCGGAACGTCTCGACGTTGAGCACCCAGACGGTGTTCGCATCTTGGGGATCGGCGTAGATGTGCGAGTAGTACCAGGCGCGTTGGCGCAGGCGGCGGTCGTCGGAGGCTCGCTCCCAGGAGTCGCCGCCATTGTCGGACCGGAAGACCCCGCCATCCTCGTTCTCGACGATCGCCCAGACGCGGCCGCTTTGGGCCGGCGAGGCGACGACGCCGATCTTGCCCTTCAACCCCTTGGGCATTCCCGGTTTGTCGGAGAGTTCGGTCCAGGTGTCGCCGCCATCGGTCGACTTGAAGAGCCCGCTGCCCGGCCCGCCGCTCGAGAGGTAATGCGGACCGCGCCTGGCCTCCCAGAGCGCGGCGTAGAGCAGGCGCGGATTGCGCGCGTCGATCGAGAGGTCGATCGCGCCGGCGTCCTCGTTACGTTTGAGGACGAGGTCCCACCTCGCGCCGCCATCCTGCGAGCGGTAGATGCCGCGCTCGGGATTCGGGCCGTGGGCGTGGCCGAAGGCGGCCACGTAGACGAGGTCGGGGTTGGTCGGGTGGACGCGGACCTTGGCGATGTTGCGGGTCGCTTCGAGGCCGACATGCGTCCAGCTCTTGCCGGCGTCGGTCGATTTGTAGACGCCGTCGCCGTGCGAGACATTGCCGCGGATGGTCGACTCGCCCATCCCGCAGTAGATGACGTTCGGATCGGACGGCGAGACCGCCAGCCCGCCGACTGAGGCGCGCTTGAAGAACCCGTCGGAGACGTTGATCCAGTACTGGCCGCCGTCGGTCGAGTTCCAGACGCCTCCGCCGGTCGTGCCCATGTAGAACGTGGTGATGTCCGTGGGATCTGCGGACACCGCGACGCTCCGGCCGCCGCGAAAGGGCCCGATGCAGCGCCACTTGAGGGAATCGTAGGGAGACTTCGTCAAGATCGTCGTTCCTTCCGATGAGACGGGGCCGTCACGTATCTGCGGATCGATGGATGAGACAGGCGAGAGTATACGGTGCGCAGGATGGCGGGTTCCCGCAACTGTGCCCGATCGTCTCAGGCATGCACCCGCCCGGTCCCGAATCAGGAGGGTGTGGCGGCGTCGGACATCGGCGTGTATTCGATGTCGAAGCCGAAGTGGCGGGGGCCCCAGACGGCGAGGGCTTCGGGAGTGCACATGATCGGCGGGACGGCGACCGCCATCACGGCCACCCGCTGGCCGTAGCGCAATTCCTCGGTGGTGATCGGCTCCGCGGTTTCGGCGTCGAGCACGCAGATCAGGTCGGGGACGACCGCCAGCACGCGACCGTCGACGCGGGCGATCAGATTCTCGTTCTGGAACTCGATGTGCAGGATGCGGGGATCGGGCCCGAGTTCGGCGATGCGCATCAGTCCCTTGGCGAAGCCATCCACCGTGCGGCGGTCGACCTCGACGACTTTGCCGCCGAAGATCGTCCGGGCGGGGCTGTAGCTCGTCTCGGCGAGCGTCTCCACCAGATGCCGGAACGGGTCGAGGTGCGCCTCCCGGGCGTGGCGGATCGCGCGGCCGATGCGGAGACCGAGCCCGATGGTGCCGGCGACGGAGACGCGCTTGGCGGTCGCGCCGTCCACCGCGTACTCGGCGATGTAGGCGACGCCGCCCATGCGGATCGTGACGCCGCGGGCGAGCCATTCCATCATGTGGTTGTCGTGCGTCTCGATCAGTGCCTGGTCGTGATGGTCGTTGGTGATGACCATCGGGGTGCCGGAGACGCCGTAGATGTGGAATGTCTCGTGAAAGAGCTCGGGGAAGGCCCGGCCCATGCCGTCGGCGTCGACGACCGGGATGCCGAGGCGAAGGGCGACGACCAGCGGGATCATCGAGTTGACGCCGCCCGCCTCGAACGGCATGGTCGCATCGGCGCGCCGCCCGAGGTGGGCTTCAAGCCGCCGCAGCGACGCCGCAGCCTCGTTGCCCTCGGGCAGCTTCTCGACGATGCAGGTCGGCGCGCCCATCATCGCCGTCGGGATCACGAGGGCGTCGTCCGGAAGATCGGCGAGGTCGAGGATCTCCAGATCCTTGCCGGTCTCCCGCATCGCCAACTCGACCATCAGCCGGCCGACGTACGGATTGCCGCCGCCGCCCGTGCCGAGGAACGCGGCGCCGCGGGCGAGGTCGGGCAGGTCATCAATCGTCAAACGAAGTGCCATGGGTTGCCTCTCTCAGTGCTCCATGCAACGTCATGTGCCGTTGGTCGATCCGACGAGATTCTCGCTCCGCTCGAAGAGATTCCTCGGCTCCGCCTGCGGGCTCCGCTCGGAATGACGGGGGAGGAGCGCCGTGCCATCACCGATAACAATGCCGATTGATCTTGCACATACCACTGAGCGGTGAGCCGGGGAAACGACGTTCCGGAGGATTTCCATCGGTGACGTCCTTCAGGAATCGCGATCCGGCGGGCATAGGCTCATCCGAACCGCTGCTCGATGGGCACGTAGTCGGCTTCGTATCCAAAGTAGCCGGGGCCCACGAGCTTCATCCCGGCCTCGGAGCGCCAGCGGGGATCGCAGGGCATCGCGAGCACGGCGACGCGGAAGCCGTAGCGCAGCGACTCAGTGGTGATGGCTTCGTCGGGTTCGGCGTCGAGGATCGTGATCAGATCGGGGGTGGTCACGAGCACCTCGTCGTCGGTCCGGGCGATCAGGAACTCGTTCTGGAAGGAGATGCGGAGCGTCCTACCGTGATAGCTGTCGACCCCCGCGATCGAGGCCTCGCCGCGGGCGAATCCGGTCTCGGTGCGCCGGGCGACGTCGGAGATCTTGCCGCGCCAGACGATGTGGCCGGACGTGACCAGGCGGACCGCCTCGATCGGGTCGACGTGCGCCGCGCGGGCCTCGCGCAGTGTGCGGCCGATCGTCTCGATGAACGAGATCGTGCGCAGGACGCAGGTGCGCTTGACCTGCTCGCCGGACATCGGGTAGAGGGCGATCATCGCCGAGCAGCCCATGTCGACGGTCAAGGTGCGGGCGAAGGTCTCGGTCCATTTGTTGCTGACCGTGTTGATGATCGCCGAGTTGCCCTTCTCGTCGGCGATCGCCATCGGGGTCGCGGTGACTCCGAAGAGGGAGGGGGTGCACATCTGGAGTTCGGGGAACGCCCGGCCCATCATGTCGGCGTCGACGAGGGGGATGCCGAGCGCCGCCGCGACGATGAACGGGGTGGTCGAGTTCAGCCCCCCGGCCTCGCAGGACATGGTCGCCACGGCCTTCCGGCCGAGATAGGCCTGGATCGACTCGAAGGCGGTCACGATCTCGCCGCCGTGGGGCGTCTTCTCCAGCATGACGGTCGGCGCGCCCATCATCGCGGACGGGATCACCAGCGCGTCGTCGTCGAGCTCGTCCGGGTCGAGCATGGAGACGGGGCCGTGCCTGCGGATCGCCTCCTTGGCCATGAGTTTGCCGATGTAGGGGTCGCCGCCGCCGGTGCCGAGCACCGCCGCTCCGCTGGCGATGTCGTCCAACTGTTCGGCCGTCACGAGTCGCATCTTCAGGTGCTCCAAGTCGTCGGCGGTCCGATCGGAAACGCCGCAATCGAGTCCGATGGCTCAGCCAGCCAGCGTGAGATCCCCGACCGCCTTGACGCGGATGCGGGTGGCGTTGCCGGGCAGGTACGTGAGGGGGACGTCCTCGACGTCGACGATCTGGACGGTCGCCGGGTCGGCTCCGGCCTCCACTGCCTTGGCGGCCGCCTCGCCCTTGGCGTCGTCCACCGCCTGGTCGCGCGTCATCTTGTCGAGCGCGTAGACGCGGTCGACCTCGCCCGAGATCTGCGCGATCGCGGCGCCCACGGCGTTCGCGGCCTCGAAGTGGTTCGGCTTGACCATCTCCGACGCGCCCGCGATCTGCCGCGAGATCATCACGCTGCCGCCGCCGACGACGATCACGGGGACCGGTTCAGAGCTTGTCTTCATCCGGTCGACGGCGGTCTCCCACATCTCCTGGATCCGCTCCAGCGCGGCGGCGACGAACGCCTCGTCGAGATGGGCGACCTTGCTTCGGTCGCCCATCTCCGCGACGCCGGCGGCGACGGCGATGTCGCTCGCGGTGAGTTGGTCGCCGCCGAAGATCAACGCCTGTTTCGTCAGGCGATAGCCGACGCTTTGCGGTCCGATCTTCAAGGGATCCCGCTGGACGAGCGAGCCGCCGCCGAGACCGAAGGAGTAGACGTCCGGCATCCGGAAATTGGTGCGGACGCCCCCGATGTCGACCGCGACCGACGCCTCCCGCGGGAAACCGTGGGTCAGCGCGCCGACGTCGGCGGTGGTTCCGCCGATGTCGACGACCATCGCGTCCTTGAGGCCGGAGAGGAAGGCGGCGCCGCGCATCGAGTTGGTCGGTCCGGAGGCGAACGTCAGCACGGGATACTGCTCGGCGAACTCGGAGCTCATCAGCGTGCCGTCGTTCTGGGTCAGATAGAGCGGGGCGGTGATGTCCATCTCGGCGATCGCGCGGCGGAATGCAGTCACGGTCTCCTTGGCGAGACCGCGCAGGCAGGCGTTGAGGATCGCGGCGTTCTCCCGCTCGAGCAAACCGATCCGGCCGATCTCCCCGGAGCGGGTGACGCTCGTGCCCGGAACTTCCGCCAGCAAGATCGCGGCCGCCTCCTCCTCCATCTTGGGATTGACGGGGGAGAAGACGCAGGAGACGGCGATGGCGGTGATGTCCTTGGCCGCGATGTCGGCGGCGGCACGTTTGATCTCGTCGGGATCGAAGGGGGAGATCTCGCGGCCATCGAACTCGTAGCCTCCGTGGCACAGGTAGGCGTGTCCGCCGAGCACGTCGCGTAGATCGGCCGGCCAATCGACCATCGGCGGCAGGGCCGCGGTCGCGGGGAGGCCGAGCCGGACCGCCGCGGTGGGCTGCAGGCGGCGGCGCTCGACGACCGCGTTCGTGAAGTGGGTGGTGCCGATCATCACGCCGGAGATCGCGTCGGTCGCGGTGCCGGAGGCGACGAGCACGTGCCGGAGCGCGGTCGTGATGCCGCCCGTGACGTCTTCGGTGGTGGGGGTCTTGATCTTGGCGACGACGTTCAGGTCGTCCATGAGCACCGCGTCGGTGTTCGTTCCGCCGACGTCGATGCCGATTCGCAGACTCATGCTTCGGGTGCCTCCAGACTGTCGTGCGCCACGACGCCGCGCGGCGTCCGGTCGATCCAGCTTCTTTCCGCGGCCATGGCTATCCGGCGCCGGCCGGGTCGAGGGCGAGGTCGTCGACGAGCGCGGAGGCCGCGTCGACCGGACCGTTGCGGGCGATGAC
>JBPCRG010000681.1:0-13859 GCA_050997095.1 Thermomicrobiales bacterium
CCGCTTCCGTGATCCGCCGCGCGGCGGCGAGCACGTCGTCGAGCGTCGCGGGCGCCTTGTCGCCGACGCGCTCAAAAGCGGCGACCTGCCAGGCGAACAGCTTGACGTCGCCGACCCAGGGCATGGCGAGTTGCCGCTCGCCCGTGGCGTCGGCCCCCAGCGATTGGAAGGCGGAGAGCACATCGAACTCCACCCCCGGCTTGACGGGCTTGAACCGTTCGCCGAGGTCGGCGAGCGCATCCTCCGCGGTCCACACCGGGAGCCAGGCGTCTTCGACCGAGATGACGTCGTAGGCGCCGGTCTGCTGGGTCAGGCTGATCGTCAACTCGGTGTACAGGTCGTCCCGGCCGAACGCCGCCGCGCGAAGGGCGACGCCGCTCCGCTTTTGATACAGGTCGAGCGCAGACTGGACCTTGCCGAGATGCGAGGCTTCGATCGCAATCGTCAATTGCGGCTCATCGGCCGCCGCGACTGGCGGCGGATGGCCGGTTCGCGCCGCCGCGGCCGCCGTGGAGACGACGCCATACCTCAGGATGTCCCTTCGGTTGATGCCCGGCGTCCCGTTCGCGTCGCGCACTCGGCCCCCTCTCGTGGATCGGCCCGATCGCGCGAAGCGGGCGGGAGGCTTCGCGCGCGGCACGGACGTCGACCCGCCCCCGACCGTCTTGAGGATGCGCAGTCGCGCCATCCCCCAAACGTCCGTCTCGCCAGATCCTCTATCCTCATGCATACTATCGCAGCCCTGACAGGTACAGGTCTTGGACGATGTCGCCTGCGTTTCGGATCACGAGAGGAGGACGCGTCGACGAGGACGTGAAAGTCGTCTGATCGGTCATTGTCGAACCGGTCGGCTTAAGATCGGATCCCCGAGCAGCCGACCTTTTGAACCATGATGGGAGAGATCAATGAAGCGAATCAACCGGACCGTGCTTCTCCTCGCGATCGCGCTTGTCGCCTTCGGGGGGATCGCCCTCCAGGCCAGCGCCCAGACCTCCACCGATAAGGCGAACCTCCGCTTCGTGGTCGTCTCCCACGGCCAAGCGTCCGACCCGTTCTGGTCCGTCGTGCAAAAAGGCGCCGCGCAGGCGGGAACCGACCTCGGCGTCAAGGTCGAGTACCAGGCTCCGAGCACGTTCGACATGGTGGCCATGGCGCAGTTGATCGACGCCGCCGTCGCGACCAAGCCGAACGGCCTCGTCGTCTCGATTCCGGACGCCGCCGCGCTCAGCCCCGCGATCTCCCGCGCGATCGCCGCCGGCATCCCGGTCATCTCGATGAACTCCGGCAGCGACGTCGCCGCCAAGCTGGGCGTGCTCACCCACGTCGGCCAGACCGAATACGAGGCGGGCCTTGGCGGTGGCCAGCGCATGGCTGAGGCCGGCGTCAAGAACGCCCTCTGCGTCAACCAGGAGGTAGGCAACGCCTCGCTCGACGAGCGATGCCGCGGCTTCACCGACTCGATCGTCAAAGGCGGCGGCAAAGTCGCCGTGCTGGCGGTCGACCTCAACGACCCGACCGGCTCGCAGCAGCGGATCAGCGCCGCGCTGACCGGCGACGCGACCATCGACGGCGTCTTCACGCTCGGGCCGACAGGCGCAGCCCCGGCTCTGGCCGCGCTCAAGGACGGAAACCTGACCAAGGTCAAGCTCGCCACGTTCGACCTCTCGCCCGAAGTGCTCCAGGCGATCAACGACGGCAAGATCCTCTTCGCGATCGATCAGCAGCAGTACGAGCAGGGCTACCTGCCGATCGTGCTCCTCTACCTCTACAACACCAACCTGAACACGATCGCCAACCCGGTCCTGATGACTGGCCCCGGCTTCGTGACCAAGGAGAACGCCTCCCGAGTGATCGAGCTCTCGAAGGCCGGCACACGCTAGAGCCGCGAACTCCGACCTTCCGAATCTCCTGCGGCAGTGCCGGTCGCTCCCAAGCGGTCGGCACTCTCCGCAACTCCCCCGGGTTCTCGATCCTTCCTCGACGAGTGCGCAAGGCGGTGTGAATGTGACAGCGACGTCCATCGGGGACCAGCCGGCGGCGGCGGACGAGCGGGTCCAGTCGGTCGGCGCGGTGCAGCGGCTGATTCTGCGGCCCGAATTCGGCGCGCTCGCCGGGGCGGTCGCGATCTGGCTCTTCTTCCTCATCACCGCCGGAGACCGCGGCTTCCTCACGACCCGCGGGACCGCCAGCTATCTGCAGGTCGCCTCCGAGCTCGGCATCCTCGCGATCACCGTCTGCCTGCTCATGATCGGCGGTGAGTTCGATCTCTCGATCGGCTCGATGATCGGCGCCACGGGGATGATCATGGCGCTCCTGCCCGTGAAATACGGCTGGAACATCTGGGCCGCGATTGCCGTCTCGCTCGTCTTCGCGCTGGTTGTCGGGGCCTTGAATGGCTTCGTCGTGCTGCAGACAGGGTTGCCGTCCTTCATCGTCACCCTGTCGAGCCTCTTCATCCTGCGCGGCGCGACGATCGGGCTGACCCGCAAATTCACCGGACGCACCAACGTCGGCGGCATCGCCGACGTTCCGGGGTACACGCTGGCCGAGAAGATCTTCGCCCGCCGGATCACCATCGCCGGCGCCGGCTTTTCCGTTTCGATCCTGTGGTGGATCGGTCTTGCCGCAGTCGCGTCGCTGGTGTTGATGCGGACCCCCTTCGGAAACTGGATCTTCGGGGTCGGCGGAAACGAGCAGGCGGCCCGCAATGTCGGCGTGCCGGTCCGCTTCGTCAAGATCGCCCTGTTCATGGGCACCGCCGCGTCGGCGTGGCTGGTCGCGGTGATCCAGGTGGCGACGGTGACCAGCGCCGACGTGCTGCGCGGCACCGGGCGCGAGTTCTACACGATCATCGCCGTCGTGATCGGCGGCACCCTGCTGACCGGCGGCTATGGGTCGGTCGTGGGCGCGGTGCTCGGCGCGTTGATCGTCGGCATGGTCAACCAGGGGATCGTCTACGCCGGCTACGACGCGGACTGGTTCCAGGTCTTCCTCGGCGCCATGCTGCTCGCGGCCGTCATGATCAACCGCTCGATCCGCTCCCGCGCGCTTGGAGTCAAGCGATGACCGAGCACCGCATCCCCGCTCCGACCGACGCGCCCCTCGTCGAGCTGCGCAACGTCTCGCGGTATTTCGGCACCGTCATCGCGCTCAAGGACGTCTCGATGGACGTCCGCGCCGGCGAGGTCATGTGCCTGCTGGGCGACAACGGGGCCGGAAAATCGACCCTGATCAAGATCCTCTCCGGCGTCCACCAGCCGACCGAGGGCCAATACCTCCTCGAAGGCCGCGAGGTCCGGTTCAGCTCGCCGCGCGAAGCGCTCGCGCTCGGCCTCGCCACGGTCTATCAGGATCTGGCGATGATCCCGCTGATGAGCGTCGCGCGCAATTTCTTCCTCGGCTCCGAGCCGACGACCTCGTTCGGCCCGATCCGGTGGTTCGACCGGAAGACGGCGGACCGCGTCACCCGCGAGGAACTCGGGAAGATGGGCATCCAGATCCGCGACACCGAGCAGCCCGTCGGCACCCTTTCCGGAGGCGAGCGGCAGTCGGTCGCGATCGCCCGCGCCGTCCATTTCGGGGCCAAGGTGCTGATCCTCGACGAGCCGACCGCCGCCCTCGGCGTCAAGGAGGCCGCGGTCGTCCTGCGGTACATCGCGCAGGCCCGCGCCAAAGGGCTCGGCGTCGTCTTCATCACCCACAACGTCCACCATGCCTACCCGATCGCCGACCGCTTCACCCTGCTCAACCGCGGCCGTTCATACGGCACCTTCGCCAAGCGCGACGTCAGCCGCGAGGAGATCGTCTCGATGATGGCGGGTGGTGAGGAGCTCGAGCAGCTCGAGTTCGAACTCTCCGAGTTCGCCCACACCGACGAAGTCGCCAGCCGCAAGTCGACGCCCCCCCCCGCTCCCGCCGCCGCGCCCATGCCCTCGCGTGATCAGCACTCTGCTCGATAATCGCCATGTCGATGCGACGACGACGAGACCCTTCGCACATCGGGATGACATTTGGACGAGGCCCGCCCCGCATGTCATTCTGACCAAGGAAGAATCTCGTCGTCGCCCTCTCCGCCAGACAGACCGAGGATGGGCAGACGACGGAGCGAAGCAGAACTGCCCAGACCCATCCCGCTCCGCACCGCCGCCGATTCGCGTTTCGCAGGAGAACCCAGAATGGTCGATGACCACCGTCAACCGACAGCGACGCCCGTCATCGACGGTACGACCGTCCCCCGGTTGCAGGACCTGAGCCGTCAGGCTCGGCGCCTGATCGTCCAGTCGGTCTTCGACGCCGGCGCCGGCCACCTCGGCGGCCCGCTCTCTGCGGCCGATCTCCTGATCCATCTCTATTTCAACCAGTTGAACCTGCGGCCCGACGAGCCGGGCTGGCCGGATCGCGACCGCTTCATCCTTAGCAAAGGCCACTCCTCGATCGGTCTCTACGCGGTGCTCGCGCTGCGCGGCTTCATGCCGATCAAGGAGCTCAAGACCTTCGACCAGATCGACTCCCGGCTCCAAGGGCACCCCGACATGAGGAGCCTGCCCGGACTTGACATGTCGACGGGCTCGCTCGGCCAAGGACTCTCCCCCGGCGTCGGCATGGCCCTCGCCGCCCGCCTGCGCGGGCAGGACTTCCGCACCTGGGTGATGCTCGGGGACGGCGAGATCCAGGAAGGTCAGATCTGGGAGGCGTGCTTCACCGCCGCCCGGTACGAACTCGACAACCTGACCGCCATCCTCGACTTCAACCGCCTGCCCCAGTTCGGCTGGCCGGCGCCGGGCGGGTTCACCCGGGACCGCCCGATCGACGACCCGGCCGGCAAGTTCCGCGCCTTCGGCTGGCATGTGGTCGAGTGCGAGGGGCACGACCATGCCGAAATCCGCGCCGCCTTCGACGCCGCCGTCGCCCACAAGGGCCAGCCCTCCTGCGTGGTCGCCCACACCGTCAAAGGCAAGGGCGTCTCGTTCATGGAGGGCGACTACCTCTGGCACGCGCAGGCCCCGACCGACCGGCATCTCGCCGACGCCCTTGCCGAGCTGGCGGTCATCGCAGACAAGGCAGGATCCGCATGATTCAGGCGCGAACGCTCCTCCGTCCGATCGACGGCGCCCCGCTGGTCGGGCTGCGCGAGGCGTGGGGGCAGGGTCTGGCCGCCCTCGCCGACATCCACCCGGATCTCGTGGTGCTCGACGGCGATCTCGCCAACTCCACCCGCGCCGACATCTTCGCGGCCGCGCATCCCGAGCGCTTCTTCGAGATGGGGATCGCGGAGCAGAACATGATCGGCGTCGCGGCGGGCATGGCCACCGTCGGCTTCACTCCCTGGATCAGCACCTTCACCGCGTTCCTCGCCTCCCGCGACCTCGACCAGATCCGCGTCGTCGTCGCCCAGCCGCATCTCAACGTCAAGCTCTGCGGCAGCTACAGCGGCATCCTCACAAGCAAGACCGGCAAGACCCACCAGTCCGTGGACGACCTCGCCATCTTCCGGGCCATGCCCGGTCTCGTTTCGCTCGCCCCGATGGACGCCAACGAACTCCTCGCCTGCATGCGGATGATGATGGAGACGCCCGGTCCGATGTATCTGCGCCTGACGCGCGACCCGAGCCCGGTGCTCTTCCCGGAGGACCGCGTCTTTCCGCTCGGAAAGGCGGTCGAGCTCCGGCGCGGCGCCGACATCGGCCTCGTCTCGACCGGCGTGCAGACGATCCGCACATTGGAGGCGGCGCAACTGCTGGCCGACGACGGAATCGAGGCCACCGTGCTCCACGCGCCGACGCTGAAGCCGTTCGACACCGCCGCCGTCGTCGAGGTCGCGGAGCGGACGAACGCGATCGTCACCGTCGAGGACCATTCGATCATCGGCGGCCTCGGCGGAGCCGTCGCCGAAACCCTCGGCGAGCTCCGCCCCACCCGCATGATCCGCGTCGGCATCCGCGACGTCTTCGGCGAATCCGGCCCCAACGACGCCATCCTCGAGAAATACGGCCTGACTCCCCGCCACATCGCCACCGCCGCCAAATCCCTGCTCAACGCCCCGAAAACACATGCCTAGCGCATGAGAAAATCCGCCTTCATCTGGTCGGTAGCCGCAACCGCGAAGAGCCGAAACACCCTGGCCCCCAACCCCTAGCCCCCAAACGGAGAGCCCATGCCGACCGCGCGAATGACGATGGCCCAAGCGATCGTCCGGTACCTCACCCAGCAATACGTGCACCGGGACGGCGCGGAGCAGCGCTTCGTCGCCGGCATGTTCGGCATCTTCGGCCACGGCAACGTCGCGGGTCTCGGGCAGGCGCTGGAGGAGGTCGGAGCGGACCTCCCCTTCCATCGTGCGCAGAACGAGCAGGCGATGGTCCACAGCGCCGCCGCCTACGCGAAGATGAAGAATCGGCTCCAGATTCTTGCCTGCACGTCGTCCGTCGGTCCCGGCGCGCTGAACATGGTGACCGCCGCCGCCACGGCGACCGTGAACAGGATCCCCGTGCTGCTCTTTCCCGGCGACACCTTCGCCAACCGCATCCCCCACCCCGTGCTGCAGCAGCTTGAGAGCCCTTCCAGCATGGATCTGAGCGTCAACGACGCCTTCCGCCCCGTCTCGCGCTTCTGGGACCGGATCAACCGCCCCGAGCAACTGCTGGCCTCCCTGCCGGAGGTGATGCGCGTGCTGACCGACCCGGCTGAGACGGGCGCGGTCACGATCGCGCTGCCGGAGGACACGCAGACCGAGGCGTACGATTACCCGGCCGCGTTCTTCGAGAAGCGCATCCATCGCATCCCGCGGCACACTCCGCCCGGGAGCGAGCTGGCAGTCGCGGTCGAAATGATGCGGAACTCAAAACGCCCGCTCATCATCTCCGGCGGCGGCGCGATCTATGCGGATGCGAGCGCCGCGCTGGCCGATCTCGCCGAGACGTGCGGCATCCCGATCTGCGAGACCCAGGCGGGCAAAGGCGTCCTGCCGTGGAACCACCCGTGGAACGCCGGACCGGTCGGCACGAACGGTGGTTCGGCCGCCAACCGCCTCGCCGAGACGGCCGACCTGATTCTCGCGGTCGGCACGCGGCTCTCGGACTTCACGACCGCCTCCCGGTCTGCCTTCCAGCATCCCGACGTCCGCTTCGTCGCCCTCAACGTGAACGCGATGGACGCGCACAAGGCCGGCGCCTTCCCGCTGATCGGCGACGCCCGCGCGGGACTCCAGGCGCTTCGCGAAGGACTGGCGTCAACCCGCTATCGCACGACCGATGGCTACTCGGCGGAGGTCGCACGCCTGAAATCCGAGTGGGACGCCACCGTCGACAGCTTTCTCGCGGTCACGACTCCGGAGTTCCTGACGCAGGCGAATGCGATCGGCGTCGTCAACAACGCCGCGGGACCGCGCGACGTCGTGGTCTGCGCGGCGGGCGGCTTGCCCGGCGATCTGCTCAAGCTCTGGCGTCCAACCGACCCGAAGGGCTATCACATGGAGTACGGCTTCTCCTGCATGGGCTACGAGATCGCGGGCGGGCTGGGCGCGAAGATGGCCGACCCCAGCCGCGACGTCTATGTGATGGTGGGCGACGGAAGCTACCTGATGCTGCACACCGAGATCGTCACATCCTTGCAGGAAGGCCGCAAGATTGTTGTCGTCGTCCTCAACAACAGCGGGTTTCAGTGCATCAAGAAGCTCCAGATGAACTCCGGCTCTCCGTCCTTCGGCAACGAACTCAGGTATCGCGACCGGCGGTCGGGCAAACTCGACGGCGCCTACATCCCGATCGACTTCGCGAAGAACGCCGAGAGCCTGGGCGCCGTCGCCTTCACCGCCCGTTCGCAACAGGAGCTGATCGACTGCCTCGACGCATCCAAACGCGCCGAACGCACCGTCGTCATCCACGTGCCAATCCAGGTCGAGCCCTCGGTTCCCGGCTTCAACAGCTGGTGGGACGTTCCCATCGCCGAAGTCTCCGCCGAGCCCGGCGTCCAAAAAGCGCGTGCCGACTACATCGAAGCCCTTAAAAAACAGCGGTTCCACTTCTAGGAGTCTGACCGTGCTCAAAGCCCACGGCTCAAAGCTCACGGCCAGCACGCCGCCACGGAGGAATTGTGACTGATCTTGCGGTGGGCGTGATCGGGTTGGGACGGATGGGAGCATTGCACGCCGAGCATCTCGGCGGGGTGATCCGCGGCGCGCGCCTTCACGCGGCGGTCGTCGACCCCGTCCATCGCCAGCACCTGGAGGCGACCGGCACGGCACCCTGCCCGCTCGTCGCAAGCGTCGAGGAGCTCGTGGCCGACCCCGCGGTCGACGCGGTGATCGTCGTCTCGCCGACCGACGCGCACCGCGGCCACATCGCGCTCGCGGCGAGCCGCGGCAAAGCGATGTTCGTGGAGAAGCCCGTCGCCGGATCGGTTGCCGATGCGGTCGAGGTCGCGGCGCTGGTCCGGGCCGCGGCCGTCCCGTTCCAGATCGCGTTCCAGCGCCGCTTCGATCCGAGCTACGCCCGGGCCAAGGAATTGATCCTCGGCGGCGCGATCGGCACGGTCGAGATGTTCCGGGGCCTGACCTGCGACAAGATCCCGCCGGTCGACTATCTGCGCACGAGCGGCGGCCTCTTCTGGGATCTCGGCATCCACGACTTCGACGCGGCCCGCTTCCTGATGGGCGACGACATCGCCGCGGTCCACGCCACGGGCACGATTCTCGTCGAGCCGCGGTTGGCCGAGTTCGACGACATCGACCACGGGGTCGCCACCCTTCGCTTCCGCAACGGCGGAATGGGCGTCATCCAGAACGCTTGGCGGGCACCCTACGGCTACGACATCCGGGCCGAAGTCCACGGCACGCTCGGCAAGGTCGTCGCCGATCTCGACGCCCGCGAACCCGCCTCGCTCTACACCGAAGCCGGTTTCGGCTTCCGCAAGTTCCACCTCTTCACCGAGCGCTTCCAGGAGGCCTACCGCCTGGAGTTGCAGGCGTTCGTCGACGCAATCCACGCCGGCCGGATGCCCGAACCCGGGATCGACGACGCGCTGCAGGCGGTCCTCATCTCCGACGCCGCCACCCGCAGCCACCACGAGCACCGCTGGATCGACATCCCGCCCTCCCGTCCCGACAGCTCCCCATTTCCTGCCTCCAGTTTCCCGACATCCTGATTTCCCCGTCATCCTGAGTAGTCCGTCAAGGCTCTGTTGCCGTGTCCGTACCGAGCCGGTAGACTCCGGCATTGGATCGGCTCGGTCGTCGTCCCGGAATGGAGTCCATGGTGTCCCGCTAACAGCACGTCGTCCGTCTCTCCGGTGCCCAGCGCGGCGAGCTCGGCGCCCTGCTCCGCCGCACCGGCGCCTCCGCCCTGACCCAGCGCCGCGCCCGCATCCTGCTCCACGCCGACGCCGCCGGGCCGGGACCCCGGTCCAGCGACGTCGCCGTGGCCGCCGCGGTGCTGGTCGATCCCCGCACCGTCGCCCGCGTCCGCGCCCAGTTCGCCACCGCCGGACTCGACACGGCGCTGGGCCGCCGCGCCCGCCCGTCCCGTCCCGCCCGCCGCCTCGACGGGGCGGGCGAGGCCCGCCTGGCCGCCCTCGCCTGTTCGGCCCCGCCCGCCGGCCACGCCGCCTGGACGCTGCGGCTCTTGGCGACCCACGCGGTCGAACTCGCCATCGTGGACGCGATCAGCCACGAAACGGTGCGCGCCACGCTCAAAAAAACGGGCTCAAGCCGTGGCTGACCGAGCGCTGGTGCATCCCGGCCGCGGCGAACGCCGACTTCGTCGCCGCGATGGAGGATGTGCTCGACGTCTACCACCGCCCGCTCGACCCGGCCCGCCCCCTGGTCTGTTTCGACGAGGGGGGCAAGGAGCTCCGGGACCACGCCCGCGCCCCGCTTCCGGCCCGGCCCGGCCGGCCGGCCCGCGAAGACTATGAATACGTCCGCCACGGCAGCGCCAACCTCTTCCTGTGGTCCGCCCCCCTGCTCGGCCGGCGCGGCGTGGCGGTGACCGAGCGGCGGACCCGTCTGGACTTCGCCGACGCGCTCAAGGCGCTGGTCGACGTCGAGTTTCCCGACGCCGAGCGGATCGTGCCGGTGCTCGACAACCTCGACACCCACCACCCGGCCTCGCTCTACCACCGGTTCCTCCCGGCCGAGGCGAAACGGATCCGGGACCGGCTGGAGCTCCACTTCACCCCCAAGCACGGCTCCTGGCTCAACATCGCCGAGCTGGAGTTCGCCGCGCTCAAGCGCCAGTGCCTGGACCGGCGGCTGCCCGACCGGGCGGCGCTGGAGCACGAAGTGGCGGCCTGGACGCGCGACCGCAACGCCGCCGCCGTCCGCGTCGACTGGCGCTTCACCACCGAGGACGCGCGCATCAAGCTGCGGCATCTCTACCCCGTCCCCGAACCCATCTCCAACCCGACAACAACCCTTTGACGGACTACTGAGGCACGAAGGATCTCTCGTTGATTGGCGACAGCTCAAATGACGATGGACAGAGTCCTCAGCCCTGAAAGGGCCCCATCGGCGTAGCCTCGGACTTCAGTCCGGGGCGGACTAGCGGCCGATTGCGTCGGACTGGTCGTTCGTCAGCCTCTCAGTGCTCTGCCCATCGTCAACCGACGGGTGAGAACCGCCCCCTTTTTCCCGTCATCCTGAGGTCACGAAGGATCTCTCGCCGCGGCGATCTTCGTCCCCTCCCTGCCCTCTCCCGCCGCGGCGATCTTCGTCCTCCTCTCCACACTTGCCAGAATAGAACATATGTTCTATCCTGGGAAAGCGGGCTACCTAGGTTTGCAAAGAATCGCCCGCCGCCACGAGGAGACCTGCAGGTGGCGGAATGTTCCTGCCCACGCGACAGACGCCAACCTGCCGGGTTGACCGCACGGGCAATCGAGGAGGACCGGACGCCACGCATCGCTGCCCGCGAGACGCCAGAAAGGGGCCGACCCGATGAGCCTAGCCTGCCTGCACATCCCCCACTTCGCGCTGCGGATCGCGGTGCTGGAGCAACCCGCGCTCGACGGCATGCCGCTCGTGCTCACCTCGGCGTCGAGCTCGCGCCCGGTCGTCGTCGACTGCACTCCGGAGGCCGCCGCCAGAGGGCTCAAACCCGGTCTCCTGCTGCGCGAGGTCATCGCGCTCTGCCCCGAGGCGGTCTTCATCCCCGCGAACCCCGCCCGGGAGGGGGCCGCGTTCGAGCGCGTCGTCACCGCGCTGGAGACGTTCAGCCCCCGCGTCGAGCCGTCGGAGCTGGGCTGCTGCCACCTCGATCTCGGCGGATTGGAGCGGCACGACCCCTCGGTCGAGGCGTCGGCCCGGCGCCTGCTCCGGCTCGTCGCGCCAACCTTCCGTCCGCGCGCGGGTGTCGGGCCGGGCAAGTTCACGTCGTGGGTCGCCGCCCGCCAAGCCCCTCCCGGCGGCGTCAGGATCCTGGCGGAGCGCGACGTGCCGCGGACCCTGACGTCGATCCCGACCTCGTGGCTGCCCTTCCCGCCTGCCCTGCTGGCGCGGCTGGACCGTCTCGGTCTGCGCACGCTCGGCGAGATCGCGCTGCTGCCGAGCGCCGCCATGCAGGCGCGCTTCGGCCCCGACGGGCGGCGCATCTGGGAATTGGCCCGCGGCAATGACGACACGCTGATCCATCCCGTCTCGCGTCCGGAGACGATCGTCGAAACCATGCAGCTGCCCGCTCCCACCGCCAGCCGGGAGATGCTGCTGATCGGCGTCCGCCAATTGATCGTGCGCGCCTTCAGCCGCCCCGCCCTCCGGGACCGCGGCGTCCGCCAGACCAGGCTGCGCGTCCTGATCGAAGGCGGACGCTCGTGGGAGCGGGAGATGACCTTCCGGGAACCGGTGGGCCGGGACCGCCTGATCGAGACGCTGCGCGGGCGCCTGCAGGCGATGGAGCTCGCCGGACCCGCCGAGACGCTTGTGCTCGAGCTGATCGGCATCACCGCCGAGAGCGCCCATCAGGAGACGATCCCCCTGCTGCGCGCGCGCCAGCTTCGCCCGCTGGTCGACGCCGCGCGCCAGCTCAAACAGCGCTACGGCGGTTCGCCGCTCTATCGCATCGCGGAGGTGGAGCCATGGTCCAGAATCCCCGAACGACGCCACGCGCTGATCACCTACGACCCCTGAATCCGCCGCGCCTGCTCGCGGTCATCGTCGCCGACGGCCGCCCCGCCTCGATCGTCCATGGCAGCGGGCTGATCGCGATCGCCGAAATCCAGGATTGCTGGGCGGTCGACGACGAATGGTGGCGGGAGCCGATCCGCCGCCGCTACTACCAGATCGCCACCGATGCCGGGATCGTCCGCACCATCTACCACGACCTCGTCGGCGACGACTGGTTCGAGCAGCGGTATTGAGGGGAAGCCTCGGCGCTGCGGTCGGCCCGCGATCGCCCTGGATCGAACGCCCAGAGGGCATCCGGGTCTGCACCGACGAAGCCTTTCTGGGGCTGGTGCTCTGTCCATTGTCGATCGCCGGACCGAAACGGGGGCGACGAGATCCTTCGTGCCTCGGGATGACGGCTCAGGGAGCGGCTCCGGACTGGCGAATGATGTCGGACAGGGCGCCAGCACCACAGTGACAGTGGCGGTTGAGGCCTGTTTTAGGTGGCGGTCGACCGTCGCGACCCCTGGCGATCTTCGGCAGACATCATCGAGATCTAGGAAGGTTTCGATGCTCGTTGAGCCAAATGTCACTGTAGCGCCAAGGGAAACCCCCTCGCCGCGACGGTTCAGGCCGACGGCGCCGGGAAGGTGATGGACGCCAGCGTGCCGGTTTCGGTCGCGCGGATGGAGAAGGCCCCGTTCAGGTCGGATGTGACCAGCCGATGCACGATCCGCATGCCGAGCCCCGTGCCCGCCCCCGGATTGAAGTCGTCCGCCACCCGCTCGCCATCGTTCTCGACCTCGATCGTCGCGACCGGCCCGGTTCTCGTGGTCTTGATCGAGATCCGTCCACGCGATCTCCCCTTGAAGCCATGGGTGATCGCATTCGAGACGAGTTCGTTGATCAGCAGTGCCAGAACGGTCGCCTGGCGCGAAGGCAGGGCGACGTCGCTCGGCGGTATCTCGAACGTCAGGTCCAGACCCGGCGGTATGGTCGTCGAGCGGGCTTCTTCGGCGACCAGCCGCGCGATCGCATCCACGCCCGCGCCGCTGAGGCGGCTCTCGTCGCTGAGGAGATCGTGGACCGAGGCGATCGCCTGGATCCGGCTCACGGCCTCGCGCAGATGGATCGCCCAATCGCTCTCCGGGTCTTGCCGGATCTGGATCGACAACAGCGCCGCCACGGTCTGAAGGTTGTTGCGGACGCGATGGTGCATCTCCTGGAGCAGCGTCGACGCCGTGTCGACGCTGTGCTGCGCCTCCCGGTAGAGCTGCGCGTTTTCGATCGCGAGCGACGCCGAATCCGTGAAGGCCTGCAGGAGCCCGAGCTCGTCCTCCGTCAGCTCCGACCCCGCCCGGAGGCGCAGGCACAGCGCCCCCCACGTTTCGCGCGCGGAGCGCAGGGGCAGGCAGTAGAGTCGGCTTGAGCCGTCGAGGTAGTCCATCTCGCTGATCCGGGCGGCGCCCGACTCGATCACCTGGACGACGAGTTCGTCGCGGCGACCTTCGTCGACGATCGTCCGGCTTTGGCCGACCCGATATTCGATGTTCAGGCCTCCGTCGGTGTCGGAGCCGTCCGATTCTCCGGGAAGCCGGAAGATCGCCGCGGCCTCGGCGTCGATCAGCTCGACCGCCGCCTCGGTGATCAGCCGCAGCACGTTGGCGAGATCGAGGGAGGAGGCGACCGTTCGGGAGACCCGCTGCAGCGTGCCGAGCTCCGCGATTTTTCGCCGAAGCCGCTCGTCGGTCACGCCGTGCATCCG
>JBPCRG010000022.1:0-3525 GCA_050997095.1 Thermomicrobiales bacterium
GCTCGTGCCCGTCCATGCGGAGGAGTTGGAGATCGTCAAGCGCCCCGTGCTCTCGGAGCTCGGGGACGCCGAGCAGACGGTTGCCGACGAGCGCCGACGTGCCGCCCGGCGGGCGTCGTCCGGCGAGTCGCGCGCGGAGCAGACGATCGAGACCCTCGTCCGCACGGAGGAGGTGGAGACGCGCACGCCCGTCCGCGTGGTCGAGGAGATCGAGGTGGCGAAGGAGGCCGTCGTGCGCAGCGAGACCCTGAGCGCCACGCTGCGGCGCGAGGTGGTGGAGGTCGAGGACGGGACGACCGCCGAGGTCGAGGGCCTCGTTGACGGAACGGAGCAGAGCCGCGGGATCGTGGATCGCGTGCGACGTTCGGTCGGCGAGCCCGGAACGGGTGGATGAAGAGGCGTTGTTAGACCTTTCTGTCGCCGCATCGGCACGGGAACCCGAGAACCTGTGGAGGGAGCGTGGGCGATTGCCCGACGTCGGATTCGCGACGCACGACCACCCCGTAGCTGCCGGCTAGTCTTGTCGTCTTTACGGCGCTATGCTCTAAGATTCCGATTCGATGAACTCCTGGAGTCCGCGTCGCCCTCGAATTCGCGAGGAGTTCGCCCATGGATCTGCCTCAAGACCTGCTTGAACTGCTGGGTCAGCCGAGCATCTGCTTCCTTTCCACCTCAATGCCCGACGGTTCACCGTAAATGACCCAGAGTGGGTCGGCACCGACGCCACGCTCGTCGTCATCGATGGCGCGGATGCGTACCAGAAAATCACAAACATTCGGCGAGACTCCCGTATGGCCATCACCGTGGCAGACGCGAGCAATCCGCATCGCCACGACGCGTTGCGCGGTCGGGTCGTCGAAATCACAGCAGAGGGGCGGCCGAGCACATCGAGAAACTGGCCCTGCGATACCATGGAACGGCCTTCCCCTGGTACGGTGGTCGCGACCAGACGCGCCTCACCCTCTCCATCGACGTGGAGAAAATCCACATGGTGGGATAGCACGCGCGCATCACCCCGACTGAGCCGCAGCAGTCTTCGCCAACGCCACGCGCTCCACTGGACTTACGTCTCCCCGCTTGAACGGGGACGCCGGAACGTCAGCGTAGGCGCGCTGACCCAGATCGCGGACGGTCTTGGCGTTCGGAGAATCGAGTTGTCGTCGCGAACGCCACGATGAGGTCCACGCAGGCCTGCACGTCGCGCTCGTCGACGGTCTCGATCGGGGAGTGGGTGTAGCGGGTTCCATAGGAAACGCAGTGTCGCCGAACCCCTGCCCCGCCCTGAAGTCTTGCAGCGTGACGCCTTCCGGCCGCAGAGTCAGCGTCCATCGCCCCTCGAACGCGCCCGGCCGGTGCAGGTGGACGGCGACGCCCAGCCGTTCGAGCGCAGCCCGCTTGCCCGCGTAGTCGAGCCGGTCCAGGTTCCGCCGCTCCCGTTCGGCCCACCCCGCCACATCGACGGCTTCGCGGGCGGACGCCCGATGGTCCCAGGACCGCAACTGTGCGTCGGCCCGCCGCCGGGCGAGCGCCGCCCGCTGGGTCGCGAGGTCATCGAGCTTGCGCGTCAGGGCGTCCATGGCCGCCGGGCTGGACACCCGGCCGATCGCGTCGGCGACGTTGCGCTCCTGTGCGGCGATGTCGCGCAGGGTCGCATCCAGTCCGGCCAGCTCCGCCCCCGCGACGTCCTCCCCCGCCGACGCGGCGAGACGGGACCGCAGGACCGCCGGATTGCCCAGGATGAGCTTCACCGACTCCCAAACCTCCCGGTCCAGGTTCTTGACCTCCATCTGGGTGCCGAACGCCTTGCCCTCCGGCCTGCACCCCGGCTTCGGCTGGACGTGGCCGCAGCGGTAGGAGAGCCGACCGCGGTCCCGCCGATTGACGTGGAGCGCGGCATCGCAGGCGGCGCAGCGCACGAACCCGCCGCGCAGGAGCGCGTCCTGGCGATCGACGGCGGAGCGCGGCGACCGCTCCTTGTTCGCGGCCTTGCGGCGCTGCGCCGTCTCCCAGGTCGCCGCGTCGATGAGCGGCGTGACCGCCAGGCCGGGAACCTCGAACCATTCGGATTGCGGCTTGTCGAACACGACCTTGCGGCCGCCGACCCGCCCGCGCTGCGTCTTGTACGCATAGACATGGCCGCTGGCGTAGGTCGGATTCGAGAGAATCCCGTGGATCGTGCTGATGTGCCACATCGGGCGGTGGCCGTCCTTGAACCGGCCCGGCTTGGGCGGGGCCACGCCTTCCTCGGTGAGCCGCGCCGCGACCGACCGGAACGATTGCCCACCGGCGACATCTTGGGCGATGCGGCGGACCACGGCGGCCTTGGCCTCATCGACCTCCAGGCGCTCCTTCCGCTCCCCCGCGTAGCAATAGCCATACGGGGCGGTGGCCCCGACCATCGGTCTGCCGGCGTCGATCCTCGCCCGCGTTCCGCGTCCCGACCGCTCCCGCGCCTTCTCGCGCTCCAGCTCCGCCGCGAACGCCTTGGCCCCCCGGATGAAGGTGCCCGTGGGGCTGTCCTCGAACTCCTCCGTCACGAAGACCAGCCGCGCGTCCGCCAGTTCGCATTCCTCCGCGACGATGGCGACGTGGGTCTGCTTCCGCGAGAGACGGTCCAGCGCATAGGCGAGGACGACATCGACCGCGCCGCCGCGCAGCGACTCGCGCAGCCGGGACAGTTGCGGCCGCTCGTGCAGGTCGCCCCCGGAGTGGACGTCGCGGTAGACCTCGGCGACCGTCCAGCCCCGCTCCGCCGCGTATGACCGGCATTGATCCTCCTGCGTGCCGAGCGAACTGTTCTCGCGCTGGTCCTCGGTGCTGACCCGGACGTAGACGCCCGCCCGGACCGGACCCTCGTGCGGTCGTTGACCCCGCCGTCCCGCGCTCATGACGGGAACACCGGCGCGTCCGCCGCCATCCGGGCGGCGATGCGTTTGAGTGCCTGCACTATTCTTTGCATCGTCGGACCCTCCAGTCCTGCACGCGACGCCGCCGCCTAGCCCTCCATGGACCGCGGCGGCGTCGCCGTCTCTACGCGCCGAGCCGTCCGGCATCCTCCGCGGCGTGCTCACGTTCGCACTGTTCATAGCCCGCGTCATAGCCCGCGTGATACTGCGCCATCCACGCCACCCCTGCGGCGAAGTCGGACAGCCCGGTCGGCCCGTCCATCCAGCCCTGAGTGGCCGAGACGATCTCGCCGCCCGCGCCGTGGACCTCATTCACGATCACGCCCATGTCAAACTGGGACCGGCTGAGGCGGTCGAAGCTGTGCACGAGCAGCAGATCGGCGCGGCCCTCCTTGATCACGTCGATCGCGCTCCAGAGCCCGTCCCGGTCCAGCCGGTCCCCGGACTTGTCATCGTGGAACACGGCCACGACCTCAACCCCGATCGCCGCCGCCTTGGCGCGGCACGCCGCCTCCTGGCTGCCGTCGTTCGGCACCCCGGCGAGCCGGGTCCGGAGCACCGCCCGGCCCGCCGCCGACGGAGCGAACTTCCGCCGCCGCATCAAATCAGCGCCCATCGT
>JBPCRG010000104.1:0-3775 GCA_050997095.1 Thermomicrobiales bacterium
GGCGAAGAAGGACTGGACCGCGTACGGCGTCGCGCAGATCGATTTGCAAAAGGCGCTCGACCAGCTCCAAACCGAGACCGGAGGGGCATCCGCCACGCCCGTCGCCGACGCGACCCCTGCGCCGTGACACTAGCCGCCGAAGATGGCGCGGCCGACCCGGATGTGGGTCGCGCCCTCCTCGATGGCCACGGTGAAGTCGTTCGACATGCCCATCGACAACACGGGCAGGGGATGATCCGGGCGCTCGGCCCGAAGCCGTTCGCGCAGCGCCCGCAGTTCCGCGAAAACCGGCCGGGCGGCTTCGGCGTCCGTCTCCACCGGAGCGATCGTCATCAACCCCCGCAGCTCGAGATGCGGGCGCCCCAGGATCGCCGCCGCCAACGCCTCAGCATCGTCGGGACTGCATCCCGCCTTCTGCGCCTCGCGGCCGACGTTGATCTGCAGCAGCACCGGCAGCACGGCGTCGCGTTTCGCCACGTGGCGGTCGAGTTCGTCGATCAACGAGAGCCGGTCGACGGATTCCACGATGTCGAAGAGTCGCGCTGCGACGCCCGCCTTGTTCGACTGAAGCTGGCCGATCATGTGCAGGGCCGCGCCCTCGGGCAAAGGCGCCGCGAATTTCTGGGCCGCGTCCTGGACCCGGTTCTCGCCGAAATGGCGCAGGCCCGCGGCGAACGCCTCGTCGACGGACTCCCGACCGACGGTCTTGCAGACGCCGACCACGGTGACCGAGTCGGGGTCGCGGCCGACCCGGAGTGCGGCCGCGAAGACCGCGTCCTGAACCGCTTCCAGTCGTTCTACGAGAGATGTCGACACCGCAGGCATCCTCTTTCTCCTTTGGGCGCGTTCAGCGTTTGGCGATGATCGCCCCGAAACGCCCCGTCCCCGGCCCCTGTCCGCGGTGGGAGAACCACGCCTCGCCGCCGCATTTCGTGCAGATCCGCGCCTCCTCGATCGCCTCATCCGCCAGTCCGGCCCGTTGGAGCAGGTGACGGTTCGCCGCGGTCAGGTCGAAGCGGGCCTGCGCGTCATCCTGGAGCACAAGCGCCGCGCCGCCGCCGCCGGTTTGTCCGCGCCAGCCCGCGACGACTTCGTCCCCGACCGCGTAGCAGCACGCGCCGATCGCCGGTCCGAGAAATGCCACGATGTCCGACGGTCGCCCGCCGTATTCGACGGTCATCGCGCGGACCGCCGCCCCCGCGACATCCGCGACGGTGCCTCGCCAGCCCGCGTGGACCGTGCCGACGGCTCCGGTCCCGCGGTCGTGGAGCAGGATCGGCATGCAGTCGGCGTGAATCGTCATCAGCACCACGCCGGAGTCGTTGCTCACGAGCGCGTCGGCCTTGCCGACCACGAGTTGAGACGGCGCCCCGTTCCGCCCCGCGTGGGAGTCGCTCACCGCGGCCACTTCCGTGCCGTGCACCTGATGAACGCAGGCGATTTCCGCCGCGTCGACGCCGATCTCACCGCACCAGAGCTCGCGCATCGCCCGGACATCGTCGTGGTCCGGGGTCGCGCTGTAGGCGATGTTTCCGTCCATCGCGCCCATCCCAGCCACTCGCCGGGTCACGCCGTGCACGACCCCCGGACACTGGCCGAGGAGCACGCTTTGGATAACCTGCCCCCCCAGGGGAACGGAGAGTGGCATCGCTTGAGACTCCATCATCGTCAAGGTTTTCCCTCTTCGCGCGCCGCATCGATGATCATCCGGTCGACCACCCGCTCGACTGGCGCGCGGTCGTCGGTGAAGGGGGTTCCCTTCGATGCCGGGACGCGGACGTTCCCGGTCGCCACGCTTTCGCTCGCGACGATTCCGAGCAGGCTGTCCGAGGCCAATCCGGCGGCGTTCGCGGCGAACCGTTCCGCCGAGGAATCGTCGTTCGTGCCGATCACCATGCTGTTGGTGTACGCGCCGACGTCGATCACGTAGACGTGCCGGAAAACCGCGCCCATCGTCGTCGCCAGCGCGTCCACCAACCGGAAATCGGTCGCCGTGCGGCCGACGTTGACCACCGCCGCCCCGTGGGGGTTGAGGTGGGCGGCGACCTCCCCGAAAAATTCCGTGGTCGTCAGTTGGAAGGGTATGTACGGCTGGTGATAGGCGTCGACGGCGACGATGTCGTAGGTCCGGTCCGTCCGGCGGAGGAAATAGCGGCCGTCCTCGATGATCACGTTGAGCCGGGGATCGGACATCGCGAAGTATCTTCGGCCGATGTCGGCGACCGCCTTATCGATCTCGACGCCGTCGACATGGGCCTCGGGATAGGCGGCGAGCAGCTCGCGCGAAGCCGTGCCTCCGGCGAGTCCGATCATCAGCGCGCTGCGGACCGGGCGCCCGAGCGCGCCGTCGTTGACGAGCGGGGCGACTCCGAAGTAGTCCCAGGGGCCCCCGGTCAGGAGCGTGCGCGGATTGTAGATCGAGTGGATCGCCTGACCCTCGTTCAGCGCGAGCAGGGTGTTTTCTCCGTCCTGAAGCACCTGGATGTAGTTGTACTCCGACTCCTCCTCGTGGATCAGCACCCCGCGATAGGGCGGTTTGATTCCCGCCGCGCCCACCACGGCGCTGGTCGCGAGCAAAGCGGCGATCAGCGCGAGGGAGCCCGCGGCCAGTCGCCAAGACCGAGCCTCGAGCAGCCCGAGCAGGGCGAGGACGAGGAGAGACAGGCTCAGGATCAGGAACGTGGTCGCGGTGCCGAAGGCCGGGATGAACAGGAGCACCGGCAGAAAGCTGCCGAGGATGGAGCCGACGGTCGAGAGCGCGTAGATCCTGCCCGCGGTCTTGCCCGCGCCGTCGACGTCGGCCAAGCGCAAACGGATCGCGTAGGGGGTGATGAAGCCGAGCAGCGTGACGGGAATCGCGAAGAGCAGGATCACGCCGAGCAGCGACCCGTAGAAGGCGCCGACCGCGAGAGAGTCGAAGGCGCTGAGCGACGCGCGCAGAATCGGACGCGACATAACGGGGATGAAGCCCGCAAACACCGCGGCGACGGCGGCGACCGCATACATCACGACCGGAGTCGGAAAGCGGTCCGCGACGCGGCCGCCGATGTAATAGCCGAGGGCGAGGTAGGTGAGGGTGAGCCCGATCAGGTTCGCCCAGATGAACGTCGAGTTCCCGAAGTACGGCGCGAGCAGCCGCGAGGCCGCCAGTTCGATGCCGATGCTGGTCAAACCACCGAAGAAGACGAGCGGCTCCAAGAGACGCACCCTGCCGATCGGCGCGGCGGATGTGGACGTCGGGACGGTCGCCGCGCGCAGGGCCTTTGAAGACGGAATGGCCATCGATCTCCGTTTTTTCATCGAGAGGCGGACGAAACGCCCGACGACCCAAGTATAGCCAGTGGGGGAACCGGCTTCGTCGCCATCGACCCAATCTCGGTGAGCCCGCGTCCGCGGCGTCGCTCATGCCCGACTCCGGTCCTCAGCCGAAAAGATCGTCGGCCGGTCGGCATCCATCCATCCGCCGAGTCTTTGCGGACGTCGATACTCCCAGTCACCGACGCATTAACATCTGCAGAGGTGATTATATCGTCTAATTTAGCCAATAAAGCAAGAGAAGCCTATAGGCTTCACTGCGGGCCATACAACTTTCGCGTCTCACAAACGGTCGAGCCTGTTGAAAAACTCCCCGAGACGCGGGATCCAAACGCATTGAGCGTCGATTGGCATCCTTAAAGGCCCAAAATTCGCGCAAAACCGGGGCATGGCCGGCGGCTATTGCCGTTCACCGCGGCCGCTTTCGCATTTTCAACAGGCTGGGACGTTTCTGCGAAAG
>JBPCRG010000113.1:0-3463 GCA_050997095.1 Thermomicrobiales bacterium
GAGTTTCCGGAGCACCGTCGACGACGGGCTCGTCTTCGCGATGGCCAACCTGAACATGGCCGCCGACGACGCGCAGGTGGACTGCGCGACGCTGCTCGCCGACTCCGGCGACTTCATGGCGGTGCCCGACTCGCGCAACTACGCGCCGACGCCGCGGTACCCGAAGACCGCCCGCGCCTACGCCTGGATGCGCCGACCCGACGGCTCCTAGTGGGAGGGCTGCCCGCGGACTCGGCTTGACAGGATCGTGCGGGAGCTTGCCGACGAGGGCTATTCCGTGCAGGTCGCGTTGGAGCCCGAGTTCTACCTGCTCCGGGCCGACGGCGACGGCGGCTTCGGGCCCGTGAACGCGACGCGGATGTTCAGCTTGGCGGGTCTCGCCACGGAGCACGAATTCGTCGAGAACGTGATCTCCGAGCTGGGCGCGATGGGGGTGTCGGTCGCGCAGCTCGGCAAGGAGTACGGCCCGGGCCAGTACGAGATGTCCGTCCGCCACGCCGACCCCGTGCGCGCGGTCGACGACTACCAGACGCTCAAGGAGGTCGTGCGCGACGTCGCCCGCGGTCTCGGCCACGTCGCCACCTTCATGCCGAAGCCGTACGCCCATTACGCGGGATGCAGCCTCCACGTCCACGTCAGCATCTGGGACAAGGCGGGGACGACCGACCTGACCCCGTCGGACGCGGATGAGACCTCGCTCTCGGATGTCGGACGCTGGTTCTTGGGCGGGATTCTGGAGCACGTCGACGCGCTGACGGGGCTCGGGTCGCCCACGGTCAACAGCTACAAGCGCCTGCAGCCCGGCTCGTGGGCGCCCGCGACCACCTATTGGGGCCACGGCAACCGCTCCGGGGTGGTCCGAATCCCCGGGCCTGGCAAGCGACGCCACCTCGAGTTCCGCGCCCCCGACAACTCCTGCCAGCCCGCGCTGCTCGTGGCCGGGCTGCTCGGCGCGGGTCTGGCCGGGCTGCGGGGACGGACCGAGCCGCCCCCGCCGTTCGACGGCGACATCGGGCACCTGTCGGCGGACGAGGCCGCGCGCCGCCGCATCGGCTATCTGCCGCGTTCCCCTCGCGAGGCGTTCGCCGCGCTGGAGGCCGACGCGGTCGTGACCGAGGCGGTCGGCGCCGAGGCCCTGAGGCACTTTCTGGTGGTGAAGCGCCACGAGCTCGCGCAGTACGAAACCCACGTCCACCCGTGGGAACGCGACATGTATCTGGAGATCGTCTGACCATGATCGAGACCGCCCACCTTCCCGTCGTCGACGTCCACGCCCATCCCTTTCTCGACAAGGGCGAGGTATCGGTCGAGCGATTCACCGACCTGACCGCGTTCGGGGGCGGCTCCCGGCAGTATATGGAGGAGGGCGGCATCGCCTTCACCGACGAGGTCCGCGAGGAACTGCTGGCATTGAAGCGCGGCACCGTCTACCACAGGCGGCTCGTCATGGACCTCGCCGCTTTCTTCGGCGTGGCGCCGTCGCTGGACGCCGTCGTCGCCGCCCGCAACGCCGCGGTCGCGGCCGGATACGCCGACTACGTGCGCAGGCTCTACGCCGACTGCGGGCTGGAGACGCTCGTGTTCGACTACGGCTACCCACTGCCGCCGGTCGATCTCGCCGCCTCCCGCGCCGAGCTGCCGGTCGAGATCGTGCCGGTCTACCGGATCGAGCCGCTGATCGCCGAACTGCTGAAGACCGACATCGGCTGGGCCGAGTTCCGGCGCACCTTCGAGGAGACGATCGTCTCGGCGCTGACGAAGGACGGCTTCAAGGGGCTCAAGTCCGTCATCGCCTACCGTACCGGGCTGGACATCTCGCCGTTGAGCCGCACGCCCGACCAAGGCATGCGGGCGCTCGACGCGATCCGCCGCGGATTGGGCGGAGGGAGCATGAAGGCGCTGCGCGACCATCTCCTCTGCCGGTCGCTGGAGCTCTGCATGGAGCACGACGTGCCGATGCAGATCCACACCGGCATGGGGGACTTCGAGGTCAATCTCCCGCTCTGCCGACCCGCGTACCTGATGGACCTGCTGCGTTTCCCGGCGTTCCGCGCCTGCCGGGTCCTGCTGGTCCACACCGGCTACCCCTACCAGCGCGAGGCCGCCTACATCGCGAACGTGCTGCCCCGGGTCTATCTCGATGTGAGCGAGGGCATCCCCTTCGCGGGCCATGGTGCCCGCAGCATCTTCGACGAGGTGATGGAGATGGCTCCGCTGCAGAAGATCTGCTACGGGTCCGACGGCTACGCCCTGCCCGAGATCAACCACACGAGCGCGAAACTCGGCAAACAGGCGCTGGCCCAGACCCTCGACGCCCTCGTGACCGACAATATGATCGAGGAATCGGACGCGCAGGCGGCCGCCGGGATGATCCTCGCCGGGAACGCCCGAGCCCTGTACAAGATCTGATTCGGGACCGGGAGCGACGATGGCGGATGAGGTGTTTCTTGAAGGACTGCGTTTCTACGGGTTCCATGGCGTCAATCCCGAGGAGCGGACGCAAGGGCAGCGGTTTGTCGTCGACGTCTCGATGGCGACGGATCTTCGCGCGGCTGGGATCTCCGACGATCTGCGGAAGACCGTCAACTATTCCGAGGCGTACAAGCTGGTCAAAAAGATCGTCGAAGGGGAGCCGAAGCAACTCGTCGAAGCCGTCGCGGAGTTGATCGCCGGAACCCTGCTGACGGCGTTCCCGCGAGCCGAAAGCGTGACCGTCACCGTGCGGAAACCCGAGGTCGCGATCAAAGGCGCGATGCTCGACGCCTCGGGCGTGCGGATAACGCGGTCGAGGGAGTCGGACCGGATATGAGCGATTCGGAGCACGAGCACGAATCCGTCCCGGCTCCTGTGGATCGGCCGAGGATCGAGGCGGCGGTGCGCGAGATCCTCTGCGCGATCGGGGAGGATCCGGACCGCGAAGGTCTGCTCGCGACACCGCGGCGGGTCGCGGACGCCTACAGCGAGTTGTTCGCCGGGTTGGGCGAGGATCCCCGGAGCCATCTGCGGGTCACGTTCGACGAGCGGCACAACGAGATGGTCGTACTGCGGCAGATCCCTTTCGCATCGGTCTGCGAGCATCATCTGCTGCCATTCACCGGCCATGTCCACATCGGCTACATCCCGGAGGGGCGCGTCGTCGGGTTGAGCAAGCTGGCGCGGCTGGTCGAGGGCTACGCCCGTCGGCCGCAGGTGCAGGAGCGGCTGACCAGCGAGATCGCCGACGCGATCATGGAGGAGCTCGCTCCGGACGGCTGCGGGGTGGTGGTCGAGGCGACGCACACCTGCATGACCATCCGGGGGATCAAGAAGGCGGGGGCTTCGATGGTCACCTCCGCGATGCGCGGCGGCTTCCGGCGGCGTCCGGAGACGCGCGCCGAGTTCATGGCCATCGTCCGGCATTCGGGTGAGTGACATCGCCGAGCCGAGGGGGGAGCGGGGCGGCTTCACTTGGCCGGAGTGGGGC
>JBPCRG010000146.1:0-3615 GCA_050997095.1 Thermomicrobiales bacterium
GATGTAGGCGAAGTCCGGCGCCGGATCGAGGTTCTTGATGTCGGTCATCTGCGACGAGAAGTCGGTGTCGCCCGTCTGATACTCCAGCTCCTTGACGACCATGCCCTTCAGCTCGTCGTCGGTGTAGCGGTCCTTGAAGTATTTTCCAAGCAGGGTCGCGTAGGTCATCGCCTTGTCGAAGAGGACGGCGCAGGTCTTCCACCCCTTTTCGTTCGCGAACTCGGCGCCCGCGGCGGCCTGCACGTTGTCGCCGAATGGGACCATGAAGATGTAGTCGCCGATCGCCTCGATGATCGGGGCCGTGCCGCCGACATCGAGGAAGGGAATCTTCGCCTGCTGGGCGACCGTTCCGGCCGCGCGCACGTAGTCGGTGTCGGTCAAGCCGACCAGAGCGACCACCTTGTCCTCCTCGATCATCTTCTTGGTGATGTTCGAGTTAGCCGTCAGGTCCGTCTTGCCGTCGTCGACGACCAGCTTGACCGGCCGGCCCAATACCCCGGCGCCGGCGTTGAGCAGCTTCGCGGCCAGCATCGAGCCGTCGCGGGCCGGGTTGTCGATCGACGCCAATCCGCCGGTCAGGTTGTACGGGCAGCCGATCAACAGTTCGGCCCCGGCGGGGGCCGCGGAGACGCCCATCGCCGAGACCTTCAGCATCGCCGCGACCATCGGCGCGGCGACGCCCAGCGCCGCCGCCCTGCGCAGGATCTCGCGCCGGCTGAGCCGGCCCTCGATCGCGCCGCGGATCAACTCGGAGACGGTGCCGACATCCTGCCTGTTCCGGTTCGTCATCTGTGCCTCTCCCTGCATTGACCTCTACGATCGCCCGATGCCAGACGGAGCGCGCGGAGCGCCCCCCGGACCCTGGCATGCCTGCCGTGCCGACGGCCTATGCCGCCCCGTTCAAGCCTCATGGATCGACCCGCCTCCCTCGGCGCCACCGGGTCGGGTCGAACTGGATCTCGCGGTCGCCGAAGACGCCTTTGGGCCGGAAGATCATGACCAGGATAAAGCCAACCGCGAGAATGATCTGGGAGAGCCCGTAGGCGGGCCCGAACGAGAGCGGGCCCAGAGACATCCCGTCCTCGACGCCGCGCAGATACTCGGGGGCCAGGGTCAGGACGACCGCGCCGAAGACCGCCCCGCTGATGCTCCCCAAGCCGCCGAGCACCACCATGATGATGATGTTGAAGGTGAGCGTGAAGTAGTAGGCGTTCGGGGTCACGGTCCCGATCTGATGTCCGAGGAACGACCCCGAGACCCCGGTCAGGAACGCGCCGAGCACGAACGCGGTCATCCGCGCCCGGTGCACGTCGACGCCGACCGCGCGGGCCGCGATCAGGTTCTCGCGGGTCGCGATCATCGCGCGGCCGTGCGGCGAGCGCCGGACCCGCCAGGCGACGTAGGCGACGACGATCATCCAGACGTACGCCCACCAGACGGTCGTGTAGCCGGGGATCGGGTTGAGCCCGCGCGACCCGAGCGTGACCCCGTCCCAGTGGACCAGGACGGCGTTGACGATGATCAGGAAGCCCATCGTCGCCACCGCCACGTAGTTGCCGGAGAGCCGCATCAGCGGGTAGCCGACGACCACGGAGACGAGCGCCGCGACGGTCCCGCCCGCCAGCGACGAGGTCCAGAGCGCCGCCCAGTGGGGCCACGAGCTGGTGTCGAGCGCCGCCAGCCAGCCGGGCAGGCCGGGGAGGAAGGTGTGCGCCTTCCAGGTCGGCGCGAGATCGACCAGCGCGCCGACGTAGGCCCCGACCGCCAGGAAACCGATCTGGCCGAGCGAGAAGACGCCCGTGAATCCGCTGGTCATCGTCAGCGCGATCGCGATGCTGGCGTTGATCGCGACCAGGACCACCAACTGCACCCGGTAGCCGTTCAGATGCCCGATCGCGTAGTTGAGGAAAACCGCCAACGCTCCGATCGAGAGGGCGACCGTGAGCGCGGTCGCCACCGGCGATCCCCGTCTGGCCGCGGGGTGCGGGTCCCTGCCGACGCGCCCGCCCATGCCCGTCGCCGCCATCTAGATCTTCTCCGGTTCGGTCGAGCCGAGGATCCCCTGCGGCCGGAAGAGCAGGATCCCGATCAGGCCGCTGAAGATGAATGCGTCGCGGTAGCCGGTCAGCTTGTCCGGAAGCAGCGCGACCAGAAAGACCTCGCCGAAGCCGAGGATGTAGGCGCCCAGCACCGCGCCGGGGATTGAGCCGAAGCCACCGATCACCGTCGCCACGAACGCCTTCAGGACCGGGATGAAGCCCATCAGCGGGTCGATCCGGCCCACCCTGGCGCCCCACAGGATCCCCGCCACGCCTGCCAGCGCCGACCCGATCGCGAACGCGGCGACGACCACGGTGTTGATGTTGATCCCCACCAGCTGCGCCGCCATCGAGTTCTCGGCCACCGCCCGCATCGAGATCCCGAGCCGCGTCCGCGTCACGAACGCGGTCAGCAGGAGCATCAGGACCAGGGCGACGGCGATCGTGAGCAGATTGGTGATCGAGATGTGGACGCCCGCGCCGAGCGAGACCCGGCGGTCGATCGAGGCCGGGGTCGGGAAGCGCTTGGGCTGCTCGCCGAAACGCAGGATCGCGATGTTCTGGACGGCGATCGAGACGCCCAGCGACGTCAGCAGCAGCGAGACGTCCGGCGCCCCGCGCACGGGGCGGTACGCGATCCGCTCCATCACCAGTCCCGCGAGCACCGTCGTCGCCACGCCGAGGACCGCGACGAGCAGGAACGGCAGCCCGGTCCGGGCCCAGTAGTAGGTGGAGAACGCGCCCAGCATCAGCACCTCGCCGTGGGCGAAGTTGATCAGGCGGAGGATGCTGAAGACCATCGCCAACCCGATCGCCACCAGCGCGTAGATGCTGCCCAGACTCATCGCGTTCACGAACTGCTGCCCGAACTCGGAAAACCCCATCGTCAGCCCGTCCCCTTCCGATGTCCGCCCGGATCCAATCGCAAGCCGTCAGCCGCCGAGATAGGCGCGCTCGACCTCGGGATTCCGCGCCAATTCGCGCGCGGGCCCGCTCACGGTGATCAGGCCAGTCTCCAGGACGTAGGCCCGGTCCGCGATCTGCAGCGCCTTCCGCGCGTTCTGCTCGACGAGCAGGATGGTCACCCCTTCGGCCTTCAGCGTCGCGATCACGTCGAAAATCCGCTTCACGAACAACGGCGCCAGCCCGAGCGAGGGCTCGTCGAGCAGCAGCAGCCGGGGCCGGGCCATCAGCGCGCGGCCGATCGCGAGCATCTGCTGCTCGCCGCCGGAGAGGGTGCCGCCCGACTGCCCGATCCGCTCCTTCAGCACGGGGAAAAGCGAGAAGACGCGCTCCAGCTCGTCTCCGAGCCCCGCCCGGTCCTTGCGCGGCGTGGCGCCGAGCATCAGGTTTTCGCGCACGGAGAGCGAGCCGAAGATCTGCCGCCCCTCCGGCGACTGCACCACCCCGGCGGCGGCGATCTGATGCGGGGCCATCTTCGTCAGGTCGCGGCCCTCGTAGACGATGCCGCCGGACCGCGGCCGGAAGATCCCGGAGATCGTGCGCAGCGTGGTCGTCTTCCCCGCGCCGTTCGAGCCGATCAGCGCGACCAACTCCCGCTCCTCGACCCGGAGGG
>JBPCRG010000170.1:0-6203 GCA_050997095.1 Thermomicrobiales bacterium
GCTGCACTCAACCCAACCCGCGGCGAAACTGTTCGCGCGCCTGCCGAAGTGCCGGACGCTGATGCTCGGCTTCTATCGCAAGGCGCTGACCGTGGTGTTCGTCGCGCTCTTCTTCACCAATCTCGCCGACTACACCCTGCGCTTCGGGATCGCGCCGCTCGACTGGATCGCGCTCATGCTCGTGCTGACCTTGCCGCTCGTGCCGGCCGCGCTGACGCGGGCCGGATGGCGGCTTCCGGTCATCCCCCTGGCCATGTGGGGCGTCGCCTACATCGTGATCGCGATCGTCTGGTTTTTCCCCTCGGCGCAGGTCGCCAAGAACTTCGGCGAGGTGCGGACGCGGATGCTCTCCGTGATCGTCGTCATGCTCGTGCTCTTCCTGGTCAGCCGCGCGGAGGAGCAGCGGCTCGCCCGCGTCGCGATCGCGTGGGCGAGCATGGTCGCGGTCGGGTTCAATTTGTACGAACTCTTCAACCCGCTCACCTTCAGCTCGATTCCCGGGCGGTCGCAGGGGCTGTACGCCAACGTGAACCAGAGCGGCGCGGCGCTGGTGCTGGGGCTGATCGTCGCCTATCACGTCGTGCCGGCGAAGCTGCGGATCCCCTTCGTGCTCCTCGACGGCGTCGGGCTGCTGACCACGTTCTCGCGGGCGGCGATCATGGGCTGGATCCTCACGCTGCTGCTCTTCGGCATCCGGAGCGCGAAGGGCGGCGGATTCGCCCTTCGCGACGTGCGGCGGATGCTGTTCGTCGCCGGGATGGTGGTCGCCTTCATCTTCTCGCCGCTCTGGACGAACCTGACGACCACGCTGGAGCAGCGGGGGGTGCTGACCATGGACGTGATGGCCCGGCTCTCGTTCTTCAGCAAGGGCAGCACCTCCGACGACTCCGCCAACGAGCGGCGCGGGGTCGCGAGGAAGGGCTGGACGCTCTTCGAGGCGGCTCCGCTGGACGGCTACGGCACCGGAGCCGCCAATCTTCCCCCGCTCACGCTCGGCACGCACAACATCTACCTGCGGTTGATGGTCGACCACGGGATCCTCGGGGTCTTCATCCTGCCGTCGATGCTGGCGACCATGCTCTGGGGCGTGCGCCGGTCGAACGACATCGGTCCGCCGGTCGCGGCGTTCATCCTGCTTTGGGGCTTCTTCAGCCACAACGTTCTGAAGGAGCGGTACATCCTGCTGACGGTCGCGGTCGTCGCGGCCTCGGTCGCGACGGAGCGCCGACCAGTCGCCGCGGTCGAATCCATCCCGATCTCGGCTCCTCCGGCGCCCGGTCTGGGTCTCGCGACATGAGGATCGTCTTCGTGATCCGCTCGCTCGAATACGGGGGCGCCGAGCGGCAGCTGGTGGCGCTCACCCGCGGCCTGCACGGGCGCAGCCACCGGGTCCGCGTGCTCGTCTTCTACGCCGGCGGCCCGCTGGATGCCGGTCTGCGCGCCGCCGGCGTCCCGGTCACGGTCCTCGGCAAGCGCGGGCGCTGGGATCTGGTCGGATTTCTGCGCCGGTTCGCCGCCGCGCTGCGGGAGGAGCGGGCGGAGATCGTCCACGGCTACCTCGGCGGTCCCAACATCCTCGCCTCCCTGTTCCGGCCGCTGCACCGCGCGAAGGCCGTCTGGGGCATCCGCGCCTCGGAGATGGTGCTGAGCAACTACAACTGGCTGAGCCGGGTGGAGGCGGCGGTCGAGCCGCGCCTGGCCCGGACGGCGAGTCTCGTGATCGCGAACTCCCACGCCGGCCGCGCCGACGCGGTCGCGCAGGGCTTCCCGGCGCGGACGATGGTCGTGATCCCGAACGGCGTCGATGTCGACCGCTTCCGCCCGGACCCCGAAGGGCGCGCGCGGGTGCGGGCAGAGTTCGGGATCGGCGACGGCCAGCCGCTGATCGGGCGGGTGGGGCGGCTCGATCCGCAGAAGGACTACCCGGCCTTTCTGCGGATGGCCGCGGCGATCCTGCCGAGCCGCCCCGACGCCCGCTTCCTCTGCGTCGGCGCCGGTCCGGCGGAGGCGCTCGCCGCGCTGCGCTCGCTGGCGGTCGAGCTGGGGGTCGCGGACGCCGTGATCTGGGCGGGCGCCCGCGACGACATGGCCGCGGTCTACGGCGCCTGCGACGTCACCGTCTCCTCCTCGGCGTTCGGCGAGGGCACGCCGAACGTCGTCGCCGAATCGATGGCCTGCGGGGTTCCGTGCGTCGTCACGGACGTCGGCGATTCGGCGGCCGTCGTCGCCGACCCGGCGATGGTCGCGGCGAAGGGCGACGTCGACGCGCTGGCGGCCATCGTGCTCGCGACCCTCGACCGCCGCGAACGGGACGGGATCGACGGCGCGGCGCTCCGGGCGAGCGTGATCGCCCGCCTCTCGATGGAGGCGCTGATCACCCGGACCGAACGCGCGCTGGAGCCGCTGCTCGCCGCCAAAGGCCGGCGCGAAACCGCCGAGGCGCGATCATGACGCGGCAGATGATCCACGTGATCACGGGATTGCAGACCGGCGGCGCGGAGACGATGCTGGCCAAACTGGTCACGCATCGCGCGTCCTCCCCTTTCGACCCGATCGTGGTCAGCTTGTCCGGAGACGGTCCACTCGCGGGGGAGATCCGCGCGGCGGGGGTGCCGGTGACCGCGCTCGAGATGAGGCCGGGGGCGCCCGATCCGCGCGTGCTCGCCCGCTTGACGATGCTGCTGCGGCGCGAGCGCCCGGAAGTCGTGCAGACCTGGCTCTACCACGCCGACCTGCTCGGCGGCCTGGCGGCGCGGGCCGCAGGCGGGATCCCGGTCGCCTGGGGGCTGCACCAGAGCAACCTTTCGCCCGAGTTCAACAAGCGGGGCACGCTGCTGACGGCCCGCGCCTGCGCCCGCCTCTCGCGGACCCTGCCGACGGCGATCGTCTGCTGCGCCGACGCCGCGAGAGCCGCCCATGCCGCCTTCGGCTACGCGGCGGAGCGGATGACGGTCATCCCGAACGGCTTCGACATGACGGCCTTCCGGCCCGATCCGGACGCGGGCGCCGCCGTGCGGTCGGCGCTGGGATTGCCGGCATCGTCGCGGCTCGTCGGCCACGTGGCCCGTTGGGATCCGCAGAAGGACCACGAGACCGTCGTCGACATGGGCGGGCTGCTGCTCAGGGAGAGGCCGGACGTGCATCTCGTGCTCTGCGGAACGAACATCGATGGGGAGAATCGGGAGTTGACCGGCTGGATCGAGCGCGAAGGCATCGGCGACCGCTGCCACCTGCTCGGGCGGCGGACGGACGTGGCCAGCCTGCTTCCGGGCTTCGATCTCGTCTGCTCGTCGTCGCGGGGCGAGGCGTTCCCGCTCGCGGTCGGCGAGGCGATGTCCTGCGGCGTCCCCTGCGCGGTCACCGATGTCGGCGACTCCGCGGTCATCGTCGGCGACACCGGGGCGGTCGCGCCGCCGCGCGATCCTGCCTCGCTCGCCGCCGCCTGCGCGCGCCTGCTCGACCTGCCCGAGGAGGCGCGCCGCGGTCTGGGCCTGCGGGCGCGGGCGCGGATCGCCGAGAACTACGCGCTGCCGCTCGTGGCCGAGCGCTACGCATCGTTGTGGACGGGACTCGCCGAGTCGCGACGGGGAGCCCTGCCATGTGCGGCCTGACCGGTTTCCTCGACGCCTCGCGCAGCTCCACCCGGGCGGAGATGGAGCGCGACGTCGGCGCGATGGCCGCCAGCATCGTCCACCGCGGGCCGGACGACGGCGGGACGTGGATCGACGAGGCCGCGGGCATGGCCTTCGGCTTCCGCCGATTGGCGATCGTCGATCTCTCGGCCGAAGGCCATCAGCCGATGCGCTCGCGCGGCGGGCGCTTCGTGCTCGCGTTCAACGGCGAGATCTACAACCACGGGCGGCTCCGGGCCGAGCTGGACGCGGCGGGCGATTCCGGCCCCGGACACTGGCGCGGCCACTCCGACACGGAAGTGCTGCTGGCCGGGTTCGAGCGCTGGGGGATCGCGGCGACGGTCGGGCGCGCGGTCGGCATGTTCGCGATCGCCGCCTGGGACCGCGAGACTCGCCGCCTGACCCTGGTCCGCGACCGGCTGGGCGAGAAGCCGCTCTACTACGGCTGGCAGGGGTCGACGCTGCTCTTCGGCTCCGAGTTGAAGGCGCTGCGCGCCCATCCCGCCTTCCGCGCCGAGATCGACCGCGACGCGCTCGCCGCGTTCCTGCGCCACTCCTGCGTCCCCGCGCCGCGCTCGATCCATCGGGGCATCGTCAAGCTGCCCGCGAGCTCGCTCGTCACCCTCTCGACCGAGCATCCGGGGCGGCTGCCCGACCCCCTCCCCTACTGGTCGGCGGCGGAGGTCGCGCGGAGCGGCGTGTGCGATCCGTTCCGCGGATCCGAGGCGGCGGCGATCGACGAGCTCGACGCCCGGCTGCGCGAGGCGGTCGGGTTGCAGATGGTCGCGGACGTGCCGCTGGGCGCCCTGCTCTCGGGCGGAGTCGATTCGTCGGCGATCGTGGCGCTGATGCAGGCGCAGAGCGGCCGTCCCGTGCGCACCTTCTCGATCGGATTCAACGACCCATCCCTGAACGAGGCCGAGCACGCCAAAGCGGTGGCCGCGCATCTCGGCACGGATCATACAGAGCTTTATGTCGACTCACAAGACGCGCTTGAGGTCATTCCCCGCCTGCCCTTTCTCTACGACGAGCCGTTCGCGGACAGTTCCCAGATCCCGACGTTCCTCGTCTCCCAGATGGCCCGGCGGGACGTCACCGTCGCCCTCTCCGGCGATGGCGGGGACGAGCTGTTCGGCGGATACACCCGCCATGTCGCCGCCGACGGGCTCTGGCGTCGGGCCCGGCGCCTGCCGCCGGGCGTCAGATCGGCGCTGAGCCGCGGCCTGGTTTCGCTCCCGCCGGAGCGGTGGGACCGCCTGGCCGCGGCGGCGTCCCCGATCCTGCCGGGCAGCCTCAGGCCGCAGGCGCCGGGGGAGAAGCTGCACAAGCTTGCGGCGATGCTCCCGGCCGTCGACGCCGACGGGCTTTACGACGCGCTGGTCGTGGATTGGGCGGACGCGGACGCGATCGTGATCGGGGCGTCGGGCCATGCGAACGGCCATGCTCCCCCGCCCCCGTTCGCCGACGTCCGCCAGCGGATGATGCTGCGCGATCTGCTGACCTATCTGCCCGACGACGTGCTGGTCAAGGTCGACCGCGCGAGCATGGGCGTCGGCCTCGAAGTCCGCGCGCCCTTTCTCGACCATCGGGTGGTCGAGTTCGCCTGGCGGCTGCCGATGGAGATGAAGATCCGCGACGGCCGGGGCAAGTGGATCCTCCGACAGGTGCTGGACCGGTACGTGCCGCGCGCATTGATCGACCGCCCGAAGAGCGGGTTCACCCCGCCCCTGCGCGCCTGGCTGCGGGGGCCGCTCCGCCCTTGGGCGGAGGACTTGCTGGGGGAGCGGCGGCTGCGCGACGAGGGTCTCCTGCACCCCGCCCCCATCCGCAGCCTGTGGCGCGACCTGCTCGACGGGAAGGGCAACTCCCAGGAGCGGATCTGGGACGTGCTGATGTTCCAATCCTGGCTGGACGCGCAGGGGCCGCCGAATTGAGGCTCATGTTCGTGATCACCTGCGGCGACAGCATCGGCGGGGCGCAGATCCACGTGCGCGATCTCGCGCGCAGGCTCTCGGCCGACGGCGTCGCGGTCCACATCTCGACCGGCGCGGCGGGGCCTTTGACCGAGACGCTGGCGGCGGACGGCATTCCGGTCACCATCGTGCCCGGCCTGCTGCGCGAGATCCACCCCGTCCGCGACGCCCAGGCGATCGCCGCCCTGCGGGGTGCGATGTGCGGGTTCGCGCCCGATCTCGTCAGCACCCACTCCAGCAAGGCCGGGATCGCCGGGCGGATCGCGGGGCGATGGGCCGCGCCGCTCTCGGCCAGGATCGTCTGCGTCTCCGCGCACGACCGCCGGCTAGGGGTCGCGTGCGGAATCCGCGGGGACCGGCTGGTGACGATCCGCAACGGGATGCCGGACATCCCCGAGTCGCTGCGGGCCCGCCCTGGCCGGGATACCGGCGGAGCGGGATTGCGCCTGGTCATGACCGCACGGTTCGACCGGCAGAAGGACCACCGGACGATGCTGCTGGCGCTGCGCGAGGTCGAGGGGGCGCAGATCGCCTTCGTCGGCGACGGCCCGGACCAACGCGCGGTCGCCGATCTCGCGGAGACGCTGGGCGTCGCCGA
>JBPCRG010000178.1:0-2852 GCA_050997095.1 Thermomicrobiales bacterium
TGTTGGGGGGGGTCGGCCCCTCGCCCCCTCCCTGGGTGACGACGAAACGAAGGCGCCGCCAGTCCCCCCCCCCCCCTACCCGATGAGGCGTCGCATTCCGGCCTTAAGCGTCCGCTCCCGCCGGCGAAACGCGGTTCCGGGGCACTGCCCCGACTCCGACCGGGTTAGGAGTCGGTTCCGCCTGCGTCTGGACCGCCGGAGCCCCGCCGATCGGCAGGGTCACGGTGAAGGTCGTGCCTTCTCCGACCCGGCTCTCGACCGCGATCCGGCCCCCGTGCGCCTCCGCGACCTCCTTGCAGATCGCGAGACCCAGCCCCGAGCCCCCCGTGCGGCCGCTGCGCGACGCGTCGACACGGTAGAAGCGCTCGAAGATGCGGGGCAGGTTCTCGGCGGGGATGCCGGCGCCGGTGTCGCCCACCCTGATCGTCGCCTCGCCGGGCGTCTTCACCAGATCGAGCGTCACCGTCCCGCCCTCCGGCGTGTAGGCGAGCGCGTTGTCGACGAGGTTGAGCAGCAGCTGCTTCAACCTGTCGGGGTCGCCGACCACGTCGACCGGCTGGAACTCGCCGAACAGCAGCCGCACCCCCCCCGCGAGCGGCCGCGCGTGGTGGTAGACGTCGAGCGCCACCGCGTCGAGCGGGACCGGGAGGTGCGCGGCCCGCTCGCCCGCGTCGGACCGCGCCAGGGTCAGCAGGCTGTCGACCAGGCGGCCCATCCGGTCCACTTCGCTCGTGATCGCGCGCAGGGTGGCCTCGCGTTGCGCCGGTTCGGGATCGGGGGCCCGGATCGCGTTCTCAAGCCGCGCCCGGATCGCGGTCAGCGGCGTCCGCAACTCGTGGGAGGCGTCGGCGAGAAACTGCTGCTGCGCGCCGAACGCCGCCGCGAGCTGGCCCAGCATCTCGTTGAACGTGTGCGCCAGCCGCCCGATCTCGTCGCGCTGCTCCGGTTCGGGCAACCTGCGCGAGAAGTCGGCCGCCTCCCCGATCGACGCGGCCGCGCGCGTCATCTGGTCGACCGGCCGCAGCGCGTCGCGGGCCAGCAGCCACCCACCGGCCGCCGTCGCGACGAGCGTGCCCGAGATGATCGCGGCCAGCAACAGTTGCAGCCGAAAGAGATCGGCCTCGGTCGGCCCGAGCGGCAACGCCAGGAAGATCGCCCCCGAGGCGCGGCCGGGCCCGTCGCTCAACGGCCTTCCATAGAGACGGACGCGCTCGTCGGCTCCGTCCACGCTTGCGAATGCGCTGTTGCCGCCAAGCACACGCCGAAGTGTGGCCTGGTCGACCGGCGCGGCAGAACCCGAAGCTCTCGATTGCGCAACCGCGTTGCCACAGGCGTCGTACACGACAACATAGAGATCCTCGCCCAGCGTGTTGATCGCGTCCGCGGGCGCTCCCTTCGCCGCGCACTCGTCCTTGGGTCCATTCTTGCCGCGACCCGGCCGTTGCGCCTCGACGGGCAGCAGATCGATCGCGTGGGCGCGCAGCGTCACGTCGAGACGATTCATCGACTGCCCCGCGACCACTCGGTAGACGATGAACGAAAGGACGAGCAGGACCATCCCGAGCAAAACCGTATGGCGCAGGGTCAGCCGAAGCCGGATCGACACCTCAACCCTCCTCGCGCAGCGAATACCCGGCCCCGCGGATCGTATGGATCAGGCGCGGTTCACCCTCGGATTCGAGTTTCTGCCGAAGCTGGCTGACGTAGACCTCGATCACCTTCGACTCGCCCTCGAACTCGTATCCCCAAACCCCTTCGTAGATCCGGTCCCGTCCCAGCACGATCCGCGGGTTCTCCAGGAAAAGCTGGAGCAGCCGGAACTCGGTCGAGGTCAGGCTGAGCGCCCGCTCCCCCCGCCACGACTCCATCGTGCGGACGGCCAGGCGCAGGTCGGCGAACCGCAATTCCTGCTGCGCGCCCGCGCCCCGCCGACGCAGACAGACCCGGATCCGCGCGATCAACTCGGGAAAGGCGAAGGGCTTCGGCAAGTAGTCGTCCGCCCCCGTCTCCAGGCCCAGCACGCGGTCGGCGACGGCGTCGCGCGCGGTCAGGAAGATGATCGGCAGCGTCTCGTCGGCGGCCCGGAGCCGGCGGCAGACCTCGAATCCGTCGAGCCCCGGCATCATCACGTCGAGCACGACGACGTCCGGAAAGCGCTCATGGGCGCGCCGCAGCGCCTCCTCGCCGTCGGCCGCGATCTCGACCGCGAAGCCGGCCAGCGCGAGACCGCGCTGAAGCGCGATCCGGATCGATTCGTCGTCGTCCACCGCCAGAACATGTGCAGCCAACGGGCACGTCCTTAAAAGGATGAACAATCGGCACGACCCGATTCCGAGTATGGGGCGCGACATCCGCTTCCGCCAGCATCGCGCCGACGTCGGCCAAAGACTCTTACCCGCTCCTTACCTGCGGCTATGGCCGGCTTAATCCCGGCCCCCTATCGTGAATCCAGACGCGCAATGCGGACTGATCGAACCCAAGGTCGGCGACGACCGCGGAATCGATCGGGACGCGGGCGGCGCGCTCACGCGATCGCCGGTCGGCAAGCCGCGGCCGGCGCAGAGAAACGGGAGAACACGATGAACAAGCGACTTCAGTACGTCGGAGTGGGCACGGCGATGGCCGCGTTGCTCGGTGTCGGCTCGTTGACCGGCCACGGCGCCAGCGTCTTCGCGCAATCGGCCACCCCGACCCCGGCCGCGGCCGCCGCAGGCGCCGCCACCACCAAGGCGGCGGCGAGAAAGGCCGAATACGACGCCTTCGTCGCCAAACTCGCCACCCAGCTGGGGATCGGCGACCCGACGAAGGTCGACGCCGCGATCAAGGCCGTCCTCAAGCAGCAGGTCGACGAC
>JBPCRG010000323.1:0-3993 GCA_050997095.1 Thermomicrobiales bacterium
CCATCCGTAGGCGTCCTAGATGGCCGCCCGCCGCCTGCCGCCGCCTTCCCTGAGCCAGCCCGCCGCGGACGAGCGGATCGCGTACGGACCCGGCCGCCACCAGTTCGCCGACCTTCGCCTTCCCCGCGGCGGCGGGCCGCATCCCTGCGTCGTCGTGATCCACGGCGGCTACTGGCGCAAGAAGTACAACCTCGGCTACCTCGGCCACTTCTGCGCCGCATTGACCGCCGCGGGCGTCGCGACCTGGAGCATCGAGTACCGCCGGGTCGGCAACCCCGGCGGCGGCTGGCCGGGGACGTTCCTCGACGTCGCGGCGGCCGCCCGCCATCTGGTCCGGATCGCGCCGGAGCGGGCGATCGACCCGGCCCGCGTGATCGTGGCCGGGCATTCGGCCGGCGGCCACCTCGCGCTCTGGCTGGCGGGTTTGGGCCGCGTGCCCGTCGGCAGCGCGATCGCGGGCGAACCCGTTCCCCTGCGCGGGGCCGTCTCGCTCGCGGGCGTGGTCGATCTCCACGAGGCGTGGCGCCGCGGCCTGAGCGACGGGGCCGTGGCCGAGCTGCTCGGCGGTTCGCCCGAGGAGATGCCGGAGCGCTACGCCGCCGCGTCCCCGCGCGCGCTGCTCCCGCTGGGCCTGCCGCAGGTCCTCGTGCACGGAACGGAGGACGCCGCCGTGCCCTACGAACTCTCGGCGTCCTACGTCGACGCGGCTCGCCTCGCCGGAGACCCCGCCACGCTGATCAGCCTTCCCCGCGCCGACCATTCCGACGTGGTCGAGCCCGCGGCGGCCGACTGGCCGGATATCTTGGCCGCCATCCTTGGTTTGGCCGGGGCTTGATCCGGTCGATCGGGATCGGTCGCGGGAGGCTATGCCGCAGCCGCGGCGGCCTCCGCGGTCCCGGCCGCCCGTTCGATCAGCCCGAGGGGGACGGCCGCCGCGGACCTGTGCCAGATGGCCTCCATCGCCGCCACGACCCCCGCGTCCCACTGGCTGCCGGCTCCGTCGCGAAGGATCGCCAGCGCCTGCTCCGGGCTGCGGCCCGGGCGGTACGGACGGTCGCTCGTCACCGCGTCGAACGTGTCCGCGACCGCCAGGATCCGGGCCCCGAGCGGAATCGCGGCCCCGGCCAGACCGTCGGGGTAGCCTCCCCCGTCCCAGCGCTCGTGATGGTGGCGGACGAGATGCGACGCGTGCTGGTAGGCGGAGAAGCGCCGCACGACATCGGCGCCGAGGCCGGGATGCCGCCTCGTCTCCGCCCACTCCTCCGCGGTGAGCCTGCCGTCCTTGATCAGGATCATCGGGTCGATCGCGAGTTTGCCGATGTCGTGGACCCGGCCGGCCGACTCGATCAGGTCGGCCTCCTCCGTCGTCAGATCCAGATGCAGCGCGAGCAGCCGGGCCATGGTCGCCACCCGCCGGGAATGCCCCGCCGTGTAGGGATCCCGCAGTTCGACGACGTCGACGAGCGCCGTCACCGCGTCCTCGGTCTCGACCCGCAGTTGGAGCCGCCGCGCACCGCGCGATGCACCAGGACCACCGGCAGCGCGAGGAACGGGAGCAGCAGAGGCTCGCTCACGGCGAGGATCGCCGCGACCGTGCCCATGCCCGTCAACGCCAGATGCGGCCCCGCGTGGAGCCGGCTGTTCCGCGACCAGACGCGGCGGACCGGCGTGCCAAGCTGCAGGCCGATCGCGCCGGCGACGAGCGCGGTGTTGACGAGATGCATCACACCGGCGGCGGCGATCAGCGCCAGGAGCGAGGCCCCGGCGACGGTGGGCCGATCGAACGTGCGGGCGAGCACGACGAACGCGACCGAGCCGGCCGTGACCGACAGCGCGCCTTGGCCGACGTTGAAGAGCATCTCGGTGGCGTCGAGCAGGCTGTTGCGCCGCCGCCGGATCAACTGCGCCGCGCCGATCGCGCCCAGCGCCAACATTCCGGGGAACCCGGCCGGAAGCAGGAGCAGCATCGCGATGTAGGCGGACGTGGCGACGTTGATGTTGGTTTTGTGGGTGAGGTGGAGCGGGGAGGACTCGGCCAGCGCCGCGAGCGCCGCCAGCATGACGGAGAAGGCCACGGTCTGCGCCGTGAGGTGCCACGACGCGAGTCCGAAGGCCGACGCCGCGGCGGCGGGACCCAGCAGCGACACCGCGATCAGGTGCCTGCGCAGCGGCGGGGGATACTCCCGGTAGTCCAGCCCGGACGCCCTGGTCGTCATCGTGACGATGCGCCCGTCGTCGGCGCGACGGCGTGGGGATCGCCGCAACGGCGTGCGGCCACGACCCTGCCGTCGCGGACTGGAAGCGCTCGACGTCGCATGGCGGGCCTGCCGCGGTCCGGTCCTTGCGGTTACCGCTTCAGCCGCGTCTTCACCCGGATCGCCTTGTTGGCATTGCCGATTCTGAGATCCCAATCCTTGACGGTCCCGTCCGGCACGAACTCGACCCGGATCAGGTTCTCGAGATCGGTCGGCACGGTGACCGTGATCGCCAGGTCCATCTGCTTGTCGTCGCTTTTCAGCTTCGGGTCCGCCACGATCTGCACGTCGTAGCCGTAACCGAAGCCTTCGTCGGAGGAGAGCAGCTCGACGCTCACCTGCTCGGGCGCCGCGAAGATGAGCTGGATCGGGCCGGTGGAGGCGACGTTCGATCCCTGTCGGGACGAGACATAGACGCTGGCGACCATGCCGTCGATCAGGAAGACCGGGTCGAGACGGCACCACCTGAGCGCCGCGGAGGAGCTTCGGACGAGGCCGAGAGCGGGCACGGCCGCGAGCGACCCGGCGGCGGCCAGTCGGAGCAGATGGCGACGATTGAACGAACTCGGGCGATTGTCCATCGGTTCGGCCCCTTGGCTGCGATGCGTCGAACAGTGCGGGCATCCCACCCTCGTTCATTCATGCTACCGGGGGTCCGGGGCGACCGCCATGACCGGGGGGTGTGCTTTCCCATGCCATACCAACGTCACGGCACCACCCGATCGGGCTATGCCGACGGCGGGTGGCCGGACAGTCGGGTATCTGAAATCCGCGCGAATCGACCCGAGTCGTTCCCCATCGAGGCGTGGCTCCTCCGCCGGCTGCCTCAGTTTCGGAACGTGGCGACAAGGTCGGCGCTGAACGGGTCGCCGCTCGCGGCGAGCGCCCGGGAGAGCGCCCCGTCGAGGGCGCGGTCGACGTCGGCGAGCGCGCGTTCGACCGCATCGCCCATCACGGCGCGGCGGGCGGCCGCGAAGTCGCCGGGCTCGTCGGGTTCGTCGGGTTCGTCGTCGATCGCGAGGAATGCCGTGCCGTCCGGCCACCGCTCCAGATGCAGCGTCCAGTCGTCGCAGGCGACATCGAGCGTCCCGACCGCGTCGTCGACGAGGATGTCGAACTCGTCGGCAGCGAGCGCCGACTCCAGCGCGGCGCGGAGCAGGTCGGTCAGCGTCGCCATGTCCATCCCGAATCGTCTCTCCCCTACATCCCGGACCGATCCGCGATCCCATAGAATGGGCTTGCGAAGGAGAAGTCTACGATGGCGAGAATCACCAGGGACCAACTTGTCTACAGCTTCGATGCCCGGACGCCGCCGGTGGCGACGATCGAGCCCGGCGAGACGGTCACGGTCGAGACCTACGACACGTCGACCGGCCGCATCCATGCGCCGGAGGATGTGCCGAATTTCGTGGCCGTCCGCGACCCGAAAAAGGTCAACCCTGCCGCCGGCCCGATCTACGTGCGGGGTGCGGAGCCCGGCGACGCGCTGGCGGTGACCATCCTCGGCATCGCGCTCGCGGAGCAGGGGTTCGCCCGGGCGCTCAAAGGCGCGGGCGTCCTCCAGACGGGAATCCGCGAGCATGGCGTCGTCATGGTCCGGGTCGAGGGCGACGACCTCGTCTTCGGCGGCAAGGTCCGCTTCCCCGCGCGGCCGATGGTCGGCGTGATCGGAACGGCCCCCGCCGCTGACACCCTCTTCACCGCGCATCCGGGCGCGCACGGGAGCAACATCGACCTC
>JBPCRG010000260.1:0-3219 GCA_050997095.1 Thermomicrobiales bacterium
GAACGTGACCAACTCGGGCACATCCGGGCTGGTCACGTTGATCGCGGAGCCGTCAGGTTCGGGCGTGAGGACGATCGTGTAGGTTCGCTTCTGCATCGGGTGGCTCCGGCTATCAATGAGAAAGAAACGGATCCACGATCATCCCTGAAAGCCTGATGATACCCTTCAGCGGCCCTCTTGGCAGATCGCCGGGATGATAGGGAACCGGCACGATGCGACCATCTTTGACATAAATCCGGTGGCTGCCCACCCGGTCGAGCGCGAACCCCGCACGCTCCAAAATCGCGACGATTTCTCGCGCCGTCATCGTTGGCAGGTGCGATCCCATCGTCGATCCCCGCCATGGATCCAGCAGATTTCATCGCGGGCGACCGAAGATGGGACGGAAAGAATCACGAACCTCAGCGGCGGCAATCGACCTTCAATGTCGAGGTAGATTGCCGCCGAATGTCGCTCGCAACGCCTATCTACGGGGTCTCCGACGTGCGTCCGATCGATCAAGAGCCGCCGGCCGCGGCGACCACTATCTCGATGCCGCCCTTGTACATGAAGGCGGACTCGGGCAGGGTGTCGTACTTGCCTTGCAGGATCTCGTCGAATCCGCGGACGGTGTCCTCGCGGCTGACGTACGCGCCGGGGGTGCCGGTGAACTGCTCGGCGGTGTAGAAGGGCTGCGAGAAGAAGCGCTCGATCCGGCGCGCGCGGGCGACGGTCTGCTTGTCCTCCTCGCTCAGTTCCTCGACGCCGAGGATGGCGATGATGTCCTGAAGATCCTTGTAGCGTTGGAGGATCCGCTGCACCTCGCGGGCGACGCGGTAGTGCTCCTCGCCCACGATGAGCGGGTCGAGGATGCGCGACGTCGAGGCCAGCGGGTCGACGGCCGGGTAGATGCCGCGCTCGGAGATCGAGCGCTCCAGCGAGATGGTCGCGTCGAGGTGGGCGAAGGTCGTCGCGGGCGCCGGGTCGGTGGAGTCATCGGCGGGCACGTAGACCGCCTGGACGGAGGTGATCGATCCGGTTTTGGTCGAGGTGATCCGCTCCTGCAGCTGGCCCATCTCCGACGCGAGGGTTGGCTGGTAGCCGACGGCGCTCGGCATCCGGCCGAGGAGCGCGGAGACTTCGGACCCGGCTTGGACGAAGCGGAAGATGTTGTCGACGAAGAGCAGCACGTCCTTGCCCTCGTCGCGGAAGAACTCGGCCAGGGTCAGCCCGGTCAGCCCGGCGCGAAGGCGGGCTCCCGGCGGCTCGTTCACCTGCCCGAAGACCATCGCGGTCTTCTCGAGCACGCCGGAGCCCTTCATTTCGCCGTAGAGGGCGGTGCCCTCGCGGGTGCGCTCGCCGACGCCGGTGAAGACGGAATAGCCGGAGTGGACTGCGGCGATGTTGCGGATCAGCTCGGTGATGACCACCGTCTTGCCGACGCCGGCGCCGCCGAAGACGCCGGTCTTGCCGCCTTTGGTGAAGGGCGCGATCAGGTCGATGACCTTGATCCCGGTCTCGAAGACTTCGACCTCGGTCGACTGCTCGTCGAACCGGGGAGCCGGGCGATGGATCGGGTAGCGCGTCTTGGCTTCGACGGGACCGGCCTGGTCGATCGGCTCGCCGACGACGTTGATGATCCGCCCGAGCGTCTCCGGCCCGACGGGGACCGTGATCGCGTCGCCCATGTCCTGCGCGTCCATGCCCCGGCGGAGCCCGTCCGTCGAGCTCATGGCGACGGCGCGCACCCAGTCGTTGCCGAGATGCTGCTGCGTCTCCAGCGTCAGGAGGTTGCCGTCGTCGAAGGTGACCTCGATCGCGTTGTAGATTTCCGGCAGTTTGTCCGGAGGGAACTCGATGTCCACGACCGGACCCATGACCTGCACGATCTTGCCGACTGCGCCCTGCGCGGTAGCGACCATTTTTGACTCCTTGGCTTTGGGCTTTGAGCTCTGGGCAGTGAGCGATGAGACGACGTTTGTTCCGCGGTCCTCAAAGCTCATGGCTCACTGCCCAGAGCTCGTCACTTTTTCAGTGCCTCGGCTCCGGCGGAGATTTCCGAGACTTCGCGGGTGATCGTGGCTTGGCGGGCGCGGTTGTAGGTGAGGTTGAGGTCTTTGACGAGATCGCGCGCGTTCTGCGACGCGGCCCCCATCGCGACCATCCTGGCCGAGTGCTCGGAGGCGATGGCCTCGAGCATCGCCTGGAAGATCTGCATCTCGACGAAGCGGGGCAGCAGTTCCTCGAGCACCGCCGCGGGCGAGGGCTCGAAGATGTAGTCGTTGTAGGCGCCGCTCGACTCCGGACGGACGATCGGCAGGATCTGCTTCACGTCGGGCACCTGCGAGAGCGTGTTCACGAACCGGGCGTAGACCAGAAAGACCGCGTCGACCTTGCCGCCGACGAAGTCGTCGATCGCGACCTGGGCGAGCGGCCGGAGCTTCTCCAGCGTGACGTTGTCGCCCCAGCCGGAGAAATCGGCCGTGACGTTCTGGCCCGTGCGGACCATCAGCTCGCGGCCCTTTTTGCCAGAGGCGATGACCTGCACCGGAACGCCGGCCTCGGCGATGATGTAGCGGCTGGCGCGGCGCAGGATGTTCGAGTTGAGAGGGCCGGTGAGCCCCTTGTCCGGCGTGATCAGGATCACCCCGGTCGTCTTGATCTCGCGCTGCACCAGCAGCGGGAACTGGGCGAGTTCGTCGCTGCCGAGCTGGAGGGAGGCGAGATCGGCGATCACGCCCTGGAGGCGCTCCGCGTAGGGTCGGCTGGCGAGCACGCGCTGCTGGGCGCGGCGCATCTTCGACGCGGAGACCATCTCCATCGCCCGCGTGATTTGAGAGATGTTGCGCACGCTTTTGATGCGGCGTCTGATCTCACGTGGGCTGGCCACGCATCCTCCTCCTGATGGTCGGCGTCGCCCCGCCCCGAGGTTATCGGACCGAGGCCGCCGCCGGTTTGGACGCGAATGACGACCCGCTCTTGAAGCTCTGGGTCGCGGTCTTCATCTCGCCCGCGATCTCGTCGCTGATCGCCTTCTCGTCGGCGATCCGCTTCAGAAGCTCGGGGCGGGCGATGCACATCTGCTCGAGATACTGGCGTTCGAACTCCCGCACGTCCTCGACCGCGACATCCTCCAAATAGCCGTTGGTGGCGACCCAGAGGATGGCGACCTGCTCCTCGACCGGAAGCGGCTGGTATTGGCCCTGCTTGAGGACCTCGGTCAGCCGCTGACCGCGATCG
>JBPCRG010000309.1:0-5621 GCA_050997095.1 Thermomicrobiales bacterium
CCCCCGCGGCGATCGCCGGCGATTGGCTCGCATCCGGGATCGACCAGAACGCGGACCTCTGGGACGCCGGCCCGGCAGCGGCGCAGACGAAGCTGGTGACACCGCGCTGGCTCAAGGACCTCTTCGGCCTGCCCATGGAGTGGTCGGGCGCGTTGACCAGCGGCGCGACCATGAGCAACCTCGTCGGGCTCGCCGCCGCCCGCCAGTGGGCCGGCGCGCGGATGGGCTTCGACCCCGCGCTCGACGGGCTCGGCGGCCACCCGCCGATCGCGGTCGTCTCCAGCACCGAGATCCACGCCAGCGCCGTGAAGGTGCTCGGCACCCTCGGCTTCGGGCGGCAAAGCGTGCGCAAGGTTCCGGCCCCGGACGGCAGGATCGACCTCGCCGCGCTCGCCGCCACGCTCGCCGGCATCGACGGCCCGGTGATCATGGTCGCGAACGCGGCGGAGGTGAACACCGGCCAATTCGACGACCTCGCCGGGATCGCCGACATCCTCGACGCCCACTCCGGCGGCGCCTGGCTGCACGTCGACGCGGCGTTCGGCCTCTTCGCCGCCGCCTCGCCGACCCTGCGCGGCCTCCTCAACGGGATCGAGCGGGCGGATTCGGTCTGCTCCGACGGCCACAAATGGCTGAACGTGCCCTACGACTGCGGCTTCGCCTTCGTCCGCGACGCGGAGCATCTTCGCGCCGCCTTCGCCGCCTCGGGGTCGTACATCACCGCGAGCGGCGGCTGGGACGCCCACACCCACGTGCCCGAGATGTCGCGGCGGTTCCGCGCGCTTTCGGTCTGGTGCGCCCTGAAGGCGTATGGCCGCGAGGGATACCGGGCGATGGTCGAGCGCTGCGTCGAGAACAGCGGCGCGTTCGCCCGCTGGATCGACGCCACTCCCGGGCTGCAATTGATGAACGACGCGCCGCTCAACATCGTCTGCTTCCGTCTCGCCCCGGCCGGACGCGGCGACGACGCCGCCGACGCCTTGAACCGGGCGGCCGTCGCCGCGCTCCAGGCGGACGGGCGCGTCTTCGTCACCGGCACGGTCTGGGCGGGCCGGGCGGCGATCCGCGCGGCGTTCGACAATTGGGCGACCGGCCGCCGCGACATCGAGCTGCTGCAGGAGGCCGTCGCCGAGATCGGCGCGCGTTTGAACGCGGCCCCCGCCCAAACGTCCTGAAACGGAACGCGCCCGTCCCTTCCGGGAGGGGCGCCGCGTAGACACCGCGCCGTCGATCTGGTCTGATGGTGCGATGCGGGTCGGCTTCCCGGCGAAGGATCGCGACGCCGAGAATCCGGTCCAGAGGTACATGCATGAACGTCTTGATCGCCGGGGGCGCCGGATTCATCGGCAGCCACCTGACGCGTCGGCTGATCGCGGCGCATCACCGCGTCGTCGTGCTCGACAACTTCGTCACCGGCCGTCGCCGCAATCTCGACGACCTCGCCCGCTCGGCGTCGCTGACGATCCTCGACGTCGACGTCTCGGAGCCGCTGCGCCACCCCGTGCTAACCCATCATTTCGACCGCGTCTACCACCTCGCGAGTCCGGCCAGCCCGGTCGGCTACTCCGAGCATCCGCTGGAGACGCTGACCGTCAACTCCCGCGGCACCCACGAACTGCTGGATCTGGCGCACCGCAACGGCGCCCGGTTCCTGCCCACCGCCACCTCGGAGGTCTACGGCGACCCGCTCGTCCATCCCCAACGCGAAGACTATTGGGGCAACGTCAACCCGATCGGCCCCCGCTCCTGCTACGACGAGGGCAAGCGCTTCGCGGAGAGCCTGACCGTGACCTACGCCTGGCAAAAAGGCTTGGACGTGCGGATCGCCCGCCTCTTCAACACCTACGGACCCGGCATGGACCCCGCCGACGGCCGGATGATCCCCAATTTCTGCGTCCAGGCCCTCTCCGGCGAGCCGCTCACGATCTATGGCGACGGCTCGCAGACGCGTTCGCTCTGTTTTGTCGACGACACCGTCGAGGGGCTGATCCGCTTGATGGAGACCGACGGGATCGGCGGCGAAGTCGTCAACCTCGGCAACCCGCTCGAGCAGAGCGTGCTGGAGATGGCGGAGCACCTGATCCACCTCGCCGGCAGCGACTCCCCGATCAACCTGCGGCCCCTCCCGGTCGACGACCCCATGCGGCGCAAACCCGACATCGCGAAAGCCCACCGCCTGCTCGGCTGGTCCCCCACCATCCCGCTGGCAGAGGGCCTCCCCCGCACCCTCGACTACTTCCGCACGTACGTCCGCGTCGCCCAGAAAGCGCTCGCGGTCTCCGTCTGACACGCGCTCAGTCGTCGAGTGGCTGATTGCCCAAACGACGAGATTCTTCCTTCGTCAGAATGACAATTGGAACGCATCTCCTCGTCCGTCACGTCACAACCTGAGTGGTCTCTGCAAGATCAATCGGCATCACCACCATTGACGACGCGTCGTCCCCCACCCGTCATTCCGAGCGCAGCCCACAGGCGGAGTCGAGGAATTTCTTCGACCGCAGGGCGAACCGTCGATTCGGGCGGTGATGAATGACGCCCCACAGACCACGCAGGCACGAAGGATCCTGTCGTCGTGCCGATACTTCGATTGAATATAGGCGAAGATCGCCCGCCGATCGCCCATCCCAGCCTCTCGGCTCACTCCACAGGGGGGCCAGCACTCCCAACATCCATCCCCTCCCCCTCCGCTTCCTCCGCTGACGGCGGTTCCAGGTTGCCGACCTCCGACTCGTCCCTCCCGCCGGTCTGAGGGTGGATCACGCGCTGGTAGACGAATGAGCCCGTCAGCAGCAGCAGGCCGAGGCCGATGAACGAGAGCACGCGGTACAAGGCGTCCAGCGACGCCAGGTCGTAGACGAAGACCTTGACCGTCGCGATCCCCAGCAGCACCAGGCCGGCGACCCGGACCGGGGCCCGGAGCCGGACGATGCCCGTGACGAAGGCCGCCATGCCGAGCGTCGCCCACAGGATCGACAGCGCGACCTGCGCCCGCTTCTGGAGCGACTCCAGCCCCGTTCCACCCTCGATCTGCCGTTGGAAGATGTCGACGATCCCCACCGAGAGCAGATAGACCGTCAGTGCCGCAGAAACATAGGCAAGCCACCGCCGCTTCGGCCAGCGCGCGAGCCGCCGCCGCAACAGCAGGCACCCGGCCGCCGACGCCGCGAGCGCCGCCGACGCGCCGCTGAGGAACGGCGGATGGGAGATTGAAGAGTGCGCGTGGACGCCGAGCCTGCTCAACGGGGCGACCTCGGCCATCGTCAGCGCGAACCCGGCGGCGAGGAGCGATCCCCCGATCCGAAGGTCGAAGCGTTCCCCGTCGCGCTCCCGCCCGGCGACCCACCCGCCGACGACCGAGAGCACCGCCCATGCCACGACCGTCGCCGCCGCGCCGACCTCGAACGGCGCCAGGTACGCGGCGACCGCCAATGCCGTGGCCGCCCAGAGCTGCCGACTCCGTCGCTCCCCGGCGCGGATCGCCGCAATCGCGGCGACGAGCATGACGAGACCTGCCCCGAGCGCCGGTCGATCGGTGAAATGACCGCGCGGCTCGGCGAAATCTCCAACCCGATCCAGCGGCAACTCGATCGAGACCAGATGCGCGACCGCCAGCGCGACCACGGCCGCCGCCGGCGTATTCGCGCGCAGGATCGATCCGGGCGTGGCGCCGTCCGCCTGCGACCTTGGCCCGGCCGCGAGCCAACCCTGCATCATCGTCGCCGCCACGCCCAGCGCGGCCCAGCCGACGACCAGCCAGACGCCCGACAGTTCGAACGGCGCCGCGTACACCGCCAGCGCCAGACCCAGCCCGGCCAGCAGGCGCCGCGCCAGATGATTGCGCCACAAGACGCCGCCCACCGCCGCCGTACCGATCACGTACGCGAGCACGACCCCCGCGGCATTGAGGAACGGCGGTCGGCGGTGGAGATCGTCCGTCAATTTCGCCAGCGGATATTCGAACGCCAGCAGATGGCCGATCACCAGCGCCAGCGCGGTTGTCGCAACCGTCGGGAACGACGCCCACGCCAGGATCAAGCCAAGCCGCGCGTCTTCCGTCGCTGTCGACTCCGGTTCCGGCTCGGCTGCGATCGTTTGCTGGATCAGCGCGGCGGCCATGAACAGGGTGGCCCAGCCGATGGCCAGCCAGATCCCCGAGAGCTCGAACGGCGCCGCGTAGACCGCCAGCGCCAAGCCGAGGGCGGCCAGCAGGTGCCGCGCCAAGGGATTGCGCCAGAAATATCCGACGACCGCCGCCGCGCCGACCACATAAGCGAGCGTCAGCCCATCGGCATTGAGGAACGGCGGCCGGCGATGGAGATCGTCGGTCAGGTGCGCCAGCGGGTATTCGAAGAGCAGGAGATGGCCGATCACCAACGCCTCGAGCGCGATCGCGAAGGCGACGCTCGCGCGGCGCGTGAAGCGGGTGTGGAACCAGATCAGCGCCGCCTGCGACGCCCAGGCCATGGCGACGGCGGCACCGTTCAGCTGGACCGGCACGGCCAGCGTCAGCACCGCGACTCCGGTGCCCGCGGCAAGCAGGCCGAGTGGAGAGCCCATGCCGTCCCGCCGCATGAGGGAGCCGCCGATCACCCCGTGCGCGACCGCGACGAGGAGGAGGAAGGCTCCCCGCCAGCCGCTCGCGTCGCCGTCGAGCGTCAGCAGGCCCGCCCAGACGAGGAACGCGGTGTTCGCCCGGAACAGCATGGCGGGAATCCCGCGCAGGGGCGCGTCGCCCCGGCGGAAGCCCTCCCCGCCCGTCGCGACCGTGTTGAGCGCCCAAAACCCGATGATCGCGACCAACGCGCCGCGCCGCGCCGGTTCGTCGTCGAGGAGCCAAAACGCGAGTTGCGGGGCCGAGAAGAGGAAGGCGAGCGACGGAAGCCAGGTCCACGAGCGATAGAGCGCGATCAACGTCGATCCGACCAGGATCGCGCTGAGGAACGCGATCGTCACGCCCCCGGCGGACGCGCCAAGAATGGGCGGGGCCGCCAGCGCGAAGATCAGGCCATAGGCGGCGACCACCTGCAGATCGGCGCGGATCGCGATCATCGCCGCCGCGAAGGCTGTCAGGATCACGCCCAAAAGCCCGACCTCGATCGGGATCAGGTCGTACAGCCGGGTCGCCGCGATCAGCGAAAGCGTCATCACGCCCAGGCCGACCGCGACGAGCACGTGCCCGAGGAGCGCTTCGCGGCGTCCGAACAACCAGGCGCCCACCGCCAGCATCGACGCCGCCGCGACGCCTCCGATCGTCACCCGCGCCTCCGGCCCGATCCAGCCGCGGCTGAAGGCCAGGCTCAGGAAGAAGATCGCGCCGCCCAGGATCGCCAGCCCGCCCACCCAGGCCAGTCCGCGGCCGCTGACCAGGTCTTCGAAGTCGCGGGGGCCGCGCGCCTTTCGGGCCGATTCCCTGCGTTTCGGGGATTCGCCCGGCGTCTTCGGCTGCCACGTGAACGGCTCGGGCTTCCCGAGGACGGCGGCGGGCGCGGGCGTCATCGGCTCCGTGGCGGCAGGCTCGATCGGCAGGCCGATCGGAGCCGGATCCTCCCGCACGGCATCGATCGCCAGGGGTGGCGCGGCATCGGGAGCAACGAGAGGCGTTGGTGTCTCGGAAGCGATCG